>JACPIQ010000076.1 GCA_016188005.1 Candidatus Rokuibacteriota bacterium
CCACGGGTCGTTCGTGACGAGCACATCGCCGGGGCGGAGCGACGCGCCCGGATACACTCTGAGCACGTTCTTGAGGGTGGAGTGCAGCGCGCCGATGTGACTGGGATTGCCGTGGGAGGCCTGGACCAGCATGTCGCCACACGGATCGCAGATCGCGCAGGAGTAATCGTGGGCATCGCGCACGATCATGGAGAACGACGTCCGGACGAGGGCGGCGGCGACCTCGTCCGCGATGCCGGACAGCCGGCGCCAGAAGACCTCGAGGTCGAGCGCATCCGCCTTCATCGTCCGGCTCCTGCGAAGTGGAGGTGGAGGTTGCCGTGCCGGTCGACGCTGATGTGCCCGGGGTAGGGGAGGACGGTCGTCGACTCCTCCTCCTCGACGATGCACGGGGCGTCGAGCTGGGTCCCGGGACCGAGCGCGTGGCGCTTCGCGACGCGGAACGGCACGAATGCGTGGCTCAGCGGATCGTAGGCGGGGCGACGAACCGCCTCCCGATCGGCGCCGCGCGGGCGCTGGCCCTCCAGCGCCGCCGTGTCGAGACCGACGAGGGGACGCCGCGCCGCCAGCCGGACGTTGATGATCTCCCGCTCGACGCCGACGAGGATGCGCCCGTAGAGCCGCTCGTACACACGGTCGAATGCCCCGGCGATATCGGCGCGGGCGGGCTGAGCGCCGTTCAGGGGAACCGACACGTCGTATCCTTGACCCACGTAGCGCATGTCCAGGCTCACGTCCCAGTCGGTCTGGGGCAAGTCGCGGACCTCGAGGAAGTGCATCGCCTCCTCGAGGAGGTTGGCGATGAGCTTCTCGAGGGTCACGGCATCGAGCTCGGACAGCGGGACCTTGTAGGTGCGAACGGCCTCGTAGATCATCGGCGCCGTCAGGAACGACAGCGCGGAGAAGAGCCCGGGCGAGACGGGGACGATGACGTGTCGGATTCCCAGCTTCCACGCGAGGCCGGCGGCGTGGACCGGGCCTGCGCCGCCGAACGCCACCAGGGTGTAGGCGGCGGGCTCTTCCGCCTTCTCGGCGAAGTGAACGCGAGCGGCGGCGGCCATGTTCTCGTTCACAAGGTCGTGCATCGCCCAGGCGGCGCCCGGGGTCGCGAGGCCGAGCGGGGTGGCGATCGACGTCTCGATCGCCGTCCTCGCCGCATCCACGTCGAGCGCCATCCGACCGCCGAGGAAGCTCGCGGGGCTGAGGTACCCGAGGACGAGGTCGGCGTCGGTCACCGTCGGCGCCGTCCCCCCGCGCCCGTAGCACGCCGGACCGGGATCTGCCCCCGCGCTCTCGGGCCCGACGCCGAGCATTCCGATCGCGTTCCGGGACGCGATGGAGCCGCCGCCGGCGCCGATCTCCAGCAGGTCGACGACGGGGACCCGAAGGGCGATGCCGCTGCCCTTCTTGAACCTCGCCTCTCGCGCGATCTCGAACTCGTGTGCGCGTGAGAGCCGGCCGTCGTGGACGAGGCAGGCCTTGGCCGTGGTGCCGCCCATGTCGAACGAGAGGACGCGGTCCAGGCCCAGGCGCCGCGCCAGCACCTCGGCACCCATCGCGCCCGCCGCCGGCCCCGACTCCGCCACCCTGATGGGATACTCGGCAGCCAGAGCGCTCGAGGTCAGCCCGCCGTTCGAGAGGACGATGTAGAGGCGGCCCCCGAACCCGCGCTGCCGCAGTCGTTCCTCGACCTTTCCCAGGTAGGCCGCCATCAGCGGCTTGACGTAGGCGTTCGCGACCGCGGTCGACGTCCGCTCGTACTCGCCGATCTCGGGCAGGAGCTGGCTGGACACGGTCAGGGCGACGTCAGGGAGCGCCGCCCGGAGCACGTCGGCGGCAAGCTGCTCGTGGGTCGGGTTCGTATACGAGTGCAGGAACGAGATCGCGACCGACGCGATGTTCTCCGCGCCGAGCTTCTCGATCGCCTCGTCAAGGCTCTCCGCCGCGAGGGGGACGTGGATCTCGCCGTCACTGAGGATCCGCTCGCGCACCTCGATCCGCCACCGCCGGGGGACCAGGGGCTTCGGGTAGGTGATGAAGATGTCGTGCATGTCATAGCGTCGCTCGCGAGCGATCTCGAGGATGTCGCGGAATCCGGCGGTCGTCAGGAGCGCGGTGCGGCTGCCCTTCCGCTCGATGATCGCGTTGCACGCGAGGGTCGTGGCGTGCAGGAGCACGGCGGTCCTGGCCGGGAGCCGTGGAATCGCCGAGACCAGCTCGTCCACGCCACGCAGGAAGCCTTCCGAGGGGTCCTGAGGGGTCGTGAGGAGCTTGAAGACCCGGAGGCCCGAGCCACCGGGGTCCCACACGACGATGTCGGTGAAGGTGCCGCCGATGTCGCATCCCACGACACACGGGTTGCCCTGGCCGTCGCCGATCGTCGCCACGGTTGTCACTCCTCCGCCGGGGTTGTTGGCACGGCGAGCGGCGGGGTCTTGCGTCGCAGAGCGCCTCCGTCGCCCTCGCTGAGCGGGAGCGAGACGGCGAGGGGACGGATCTCGCGCACGATGAGCGACGCGTACTGCGCCATGACCTCGCGGGTGAAGCGCGACTCCGGCCCGTGAACGCTGAGGGCCGCGACGACGGACCCGCTGACGTCGGACACCGGCACGCTCACCGCGAAGGCGCCCGAGATGTACTCCCCGAACGACGTTGCGTAGCCATCGGACCGGATCCGGTCGAGCTCTTCGCGCAGCCGGACGAGGGAGAGCTCGACGCCGTCCTCCGCCGCTTTCCGCGCGAGCCCCTCCAGCACGCTGGTCTGTTCCGGCTCGGGGATGAAGGCGAGCAGGACCTTGCTCGGCGCGCCGACGTGCAGGGGTGCGCGCGTGCCGATGCCGGCCCGGTAGCCGATCGGCTGCAGGGTCTCGAGCTCGGCGACACACAACCGCTCCAGGCCGACACGGACGTGGAGGGCGACGGTTTCCGCCGTCTGCTTCCAGATCCGGTGGAGCGGATCGCGAAGGGCCTCGGCGATGTGGCGGTGGCGGCGGAGGAGCTGGCCGGCCAGCAACACCATCCGCGCGCCCACGGAGTAGCCGCCGCTGCCGGTCCGCGTCACCATCCCGGCGCGGCCCATCGTCTCCAGGAGCCGGCTGACGGTCGCCTTGTGGAGATGCAAGCGCTCGGAGAGCTCGACGAGCCTGAAGTCCCGGTCCCCGAGCGTGACGAGGATGTCGATCGCCCGATCGACTGCACGGACGGTCCGCGGGTTAATGGGTTTCACGGTGCGCTATTGAGTCTCACAATGCGCAACTGACGACAATCAGCTGTTTGCAGGGTTTTCGTGACCCAAAGTCCCCAGCCTCAAGAGGCGGGCAGCGATCCCTGCGCCCACGCCCGCTGGCAGGAAGCGGTGAACCGACGCGGGTCGGGTCCGGCTCGTCGATCAGTCGGGGAGGGGGCTACGGAAGGGCTGCGGGGGCAGCTGGGGCCGGCCCGGGCGGGCCGTCGGCTCCCCCGAGGGCTCGAACACCTCGCGCTCGGCGCGCCGCTTCAGGTTCGCGAGCTGGCGCGTCTGCATGATCCAGTGCGCGGGCTCCCAGAAGAGCAGGTCCGCGATCAACTGCAGGAGCCGCGGACGAGCGGAGGCGTAGCCGCTGACCACGAGCCGCGTACGCCTCTCGGGCAATTCTTTCAGCTGGAAGCCCCACAGGGCGTCGATGTAGAAGGGCGGCCGCGGCCCCGCAGTGTCGAAGGGGCGCCCGCCTCGCAGGTTGATCGGCGCTCGCAACCCAAGAAAGCGCTCCGGGTCGAGCGCTGCGACTTCGAACCAGGTGCTGCCGCTCGGCGTTGACGCCAGGCGGCCCCCCACCGCCAAGTCCTGCCACTCGGGGTGGATCCGCTCGGCGCTCGGGACGCGACCGTTGTCGAGCCGATCCCAGCTGTACCAGCCGGCCCGATCGCAGCCCATCTGTACGAGCCACGGCCACACACGTGACGGTGGAGCGTTGATCGTCACGGCCATCGTCGCGCCGCGCTGGCCGCCGGGAACCAGGTCTGCACCCGGATACGGCGCCCGCACCTCCTCGTCCGAGGCGCCCCACCGAAGGATGCGGGGCCGTATGGCGACCGCGTAGGCCCCGGCCGAGAAGGCGAGCAGCGCGACGATCCGGCGAGCGTCTGTCACGGCCACAGCCGAGGGGGTACCGTCAGCGGCAGCCGGCGGGCGGTGTGCCCGGACCCCGGCGGGGCACGAGGGTGCAGGCGAACGTGGCCGGCTGCTCACGGTACCGGTCGAGGGTGGCCCGCAGCCGGGCCAGCGTCCGGTCCCGCTTCGCCAGGCCGATCCCGTAGATGGCCATGTCGTTGACCAGGCGGGTGTAGAAGATGTGCGGGGCGTCGCCGCCGCTGCCTATGCAGGGCGACGGCTTCTGGGCCACGCGCAGGAGCGGGCCGAAGGCCGTCACGTATTCGGCCAGGATGGGCGCGTCCCGGAGGTCACCCGGCACCTCGGGGAAGCGCGCGAGGAACTCGTCCACGGTCATCGGCGCGCAGCCCGTGCGAGTCCGCTCCCCGAGGTCCCGCGACAGGCGGATCTGAACCATCGCGCCCAGTATAGCCCCGTCCGCGGCCGGCGCCTATCCGCGCCGGCGCCGGAGGTGGCGCGCCGCGGCGTCGTGGGCCGGCAAGGGGCGTGCCGAGGAAGGTCCCGGCCGGGGTGCAGGGGCGACGGGGACTTGCGCGGCGGCATGGCCGGCGCTGCCCGTCTCGGCGGCACGCGGCGCCGGGTGCCTCTTCCGCATGCAGGCGCCTCGCGGCTTCCCCCCCTGCAGCCAGGACCCTTGACCGGCTCGTCCGTTGACGCCAGATGGCGCCATGAGCTCCGGGGGAATATTCTGGAATAGGTGTAAATGATGTGGGGTCGACGCTCGTCCAAGGCGGTGGTGGACCCATGAAGAAGGTACTGCTGGTCCTGCTCCTGGTGGTTGGAGTCCTGGCGTTGACCGTCACACCCGGCGACGCACACGGTCGCTGGCGTGGGGGCGTCTTCATCGGCGTAGGTCCCTACTGGGCTCCGCACCCGTACTGGTGGTACCCGCCGCCGTACTACGCCTACCCGACCTACGTCTATCCGCCGCCCACCGTGGTGGTCGAACAGCCGCCCGTGTACGTGGAACAGCAGCCGGCGCCGCCGGCAGCTCCCCCGGCGCCTCCCGCGTACTGGTACTACTGCCCGAGCGCCAAGGCCTACTATCCCACTGCGCCGGGCTGTCCGGAGGAATGGGTGAAGGTCCCGGAGCGGCCGCGGTGATGACCGGGTCCCTCGTGCGCCCTGCTGCGCCCGCGATGCTTGTCGGGTTGCTGCTCGTGACCGGCTGCGCCACCATTCCGAGCGGCCCGAGCGTCATGGTCTTGCCGGGCACCAGCAAGAACTTCGACCAGTTCCAGACGGATGATGCGGTGTGCCGCCAGTGGGCCTCCCAGCAGACCGGGACCACCGCCGAGAAGGCCTCCACGCAAAGCACCCTGGCGGGGGCCGCCATCGGGACGGTGGTGGGTGCCGCCGCGGGCGCCGCCCTCGGGGCGGCGGCCGGCAACCCGGGCGTGGGAGCGGCCGCCGGGGCCGGGGTCGGCTTGCTCGGGGGAACCGCGGTCGGCGCCGGCCGTGCCGAGGCCTATGGCGGCTCGGTGCAGCGCCGTTACGATCAGAGCTACATCCAGTGCATGTACGCCAAGGGCCATCAGGTCCCGGTCGCCCGCGGGTCGCGCGTGCAGCAGCCGGCAGCGCCCCCGCCGCCGCCCCCGCCGGCACCTCCGGCCGCGGTGCCTCCGGGCACGCCGCCGCCGCCCCCCGGGCCGCCTCCGCCCCCGCCCCCCCGCTAGGCCTCCGCCTCCGGCTGCCTAGGCGATGCCCTGGCCGCCGCGGTGCGTATCGGAACGATGACCGCGCACCTGGCGAAGCGGGAAGATCTGGCGCCCGGAGCGGACTCGCCCGGTGAGGTCCAGCACGAAGTCGAACGTCGCAAGCTTGCTTTCGGGCCCGTCCTGGAGCTTCACCACGAGATCCTTGTCGAAGATCGGGTCCCGCTGGTTGCTCGGCTCGCCGGGAAGGTAGAGCTGGGTCGTGAGGACTGGACGGTTCGGCGCCTGGACCTTCACGTGGAAGTGGCGCGTGCGGCCGGGATAGGCCCCGGGCACGATCGTGTCGAGCCGGTAACGGCCCTGGTCGTCGGTGAGCTGGTGACCGCGCAGCCGGTAGCCGGCATTGTCATAGTCGCCGCGGTCGTCCGCGTGCCAGAAGTCGATCAGCGCGCCCGGGACGGGCTTGCAGTCGGTGGACAGGACCCGCCCGGATACGACGATCCTCCTTCCGGTGACACCGGGCTCCAGAAACGATGTCCGCCGTGGCGAGTGCGGCTTGAAGAACGGCCCGGCCGTCTGCCTGGGTGTGGGGCCTGTGCCCTCACCGCAGGCCGGAGTCGGTCTGAGCGGCTGCGCCCGGGCCATCGACGCCAGCGCCCCGCCAAGCGCCAGCACGCCCGGCACTGCGGCGGTGACTCTCAGGAAATGTCGACGCGACGTGCTCTTTCTGGTCATGAGAGGACTCCTCTCCCGTTTGCTCGGTCGATCCCGCTCCAGTGAACGCGGGGTCGGCCTGTCACATCGAGCTCATCGTACTCCGTGATCATCCGCCCGGACGCGGCAGGCACCTGATCCGCCCACTATCCAAGCATCGGCCATGGACGTATGTAGTCGTCTTTTAACGTATATATAGAAACTCCTACAAAAACCGATCGGCAATGGTATATTCCATGGTGATGGACCTTCGGCAGGTCGCTGAGCAACCAGACGGGCCGACGCGACGCTGCCCGGTGTGCCGGGCGAAGGTCGTCGTGAGGCATCCGGACGGTGTCGTCATTCACAACGCGATTCTCAAGATCGACTCGACCGGACGGGTCGACGCGAAGTGCGCGCACTGCAAGGCCTGGGTGGAGGTGCCCTTGCGTTACGTCGGGTGAGGCGGTCCCCGCAAAGGCGACAGTCGAAGCCGAAAGACACAAGCCGGGAGGATGGGCGTCGGGCGCGCCCGCCTCCCGGCTTGTCGTCTCAGGGAGCGACGTCGCCACCGGAGCAGAGTCATGCGTATCGAGCGTTCCACACCGATCGGCATTCTCGACGAGCACCCGGAGTGGTCGTCCCGGCTGCTCGCCGAGCTCCAGCACCGCCGGCTCCCCTTCGAGAAGATCGACCACTCGAACCACGCCTTCGACCCCCAGGATCGGAGCCGGCGATACGCGGTCATCGTGAACCGCACGAGCCCGTCCTCCCACCGGCGGGGGCACGGCGGCGTCCTCTTCTACGCCGAGGCGCTCTTGAGCCATTACGAGGCGATCGGCGTGCCCGTCATCAATCCCGTGGCGGCCTGGCGCTTCGAGAAGTCCAAGGCGCTCCAGGTGGGGCTCTTCGAGCGCCTCGGCCTCCGCTATCCACGCGCGGTCGTCGTGAACCATCGCGACCAGATGCGCAAGGTGAGCGAGGGCCTGCGCTTCCCGCTCCTCGCCAAGCCCAACGTCGGCGGGTCCGGCGCGCTGATCGAGCGCTTCGACTCACGCGCCGAGCTCGAGGCGCGCGCCGACGCGGTCGACCTCGGGCCCGACGGCACCGCCCTGCTCCAGGAGTACATCGAGCCGGAGGCCGGCGCCATCGTCCGGGTGGAGGTGATGGACGGCCGCTATCTCTATGCGATCCGGATCGTGCGGGCTGCGGCCGACTTCAATCTGTGCCCCGCCGACATCTGCCAGGGTCCCGACGAGCCCCCCGCTTCCGATCTCGGGACGTGCCCGGTCGAGGCGAAGCCGGGGCTCACCGTGACGCGCTACGATGCCCCGCCGACGGTGATCGATCAGGTGCTCGCGCTCACGCGTGCGGCGTCCATCGATATCGGCGGCGTGGAGTACCTCGTGGGACGCGCCGACGGGCAGGTCTATTTCTACGACGTCAACGCCACCTCGAACTTCGTCGCCAACGCGGCCAGCGTGCTGGGGTTCGACCCCTTCCCGCTCTTCGCGGACTACATCGAAAGGAGAGCGTCATGGCACTGAGACTTGGAGACACCGCACCCGACTTCACGGCCGACTCCACCGAAGGACCGATCCGCTTCCACGAGTGGATCGGTGACCGCTGGGCGATCCTGTTCTCGCACCCCCGCGACTTCACGCCCGTGTGCACGACGGAGCTCGGCTACGTCGCGCGCCTCAAGCCGGAGCTCGACCGCCGCAACGTGAAGGCGATCGGCCTCTCGATCGATCCCGTGGACTCGCACAGGGGCTGGGCGGCCGACATCAAGGAGACGCAGGGGTACGCGCCGAACTTCCCGATCATTGCCGACCCGGCACGCGAGGTGGCGGACCTGTACGGGATGATCCATCCCGCACACGACGAGGTCTACACCGTGCGTACGGTCTTCGTGATCGACCCCAAGAAGAAGATCCGGCTGACGATCACCTATCCGCAGACCACCGGCCGCAACTTCGACGAGATCCTGCGCGTCATCGACTCGCTCCAGCTCACGGATGCGCACAAGGTGGCGACGCCGGTGAACTGGCGGCAGGGCGAAGATGTCATCATCGTGCCCGCCGTGGGCGACGAGGAGGCGCGGGCGAGGTTCCCGAACGGCTGGCGCGCGCTCAAGCCGTATCTGCGTCTCACGCCACAGCCCGGCCGCGAGCACGGGAGGGCGGTGCCATGAGCAGGGTGCTCGACGACGTGCTCGAGGCGAACGCCGCGTACGCCCGGAGCTTCGGCGACAAGGGACGACTGCCGATGCCGCCGGCGCGCCGCTTCGCGATCCTCACCTGCATGGACGCCCGGCTCGACCCGGCGAAGTACGCCGGCCTGGCGGAGGGCGACGCGCACGTCATTCGTAACGCCGGCGGGCGGGCGAGCGACGATGCCGTGCGGTCGCTCGTGATCTCGCACAAGCTGCTCGGAACGAGCGAGTGGTTCGTCATCCACCACACGGACTGCGGAATGGAGACCTTCACCGATCACGTCATGCGTGACCTGCTCGCCCGGAGCCTCGACACCGCCCGGGTGGACGCGAACGGCTGGCACGACACGGGACAGGGCGGGGGCTCCACGGAGGGCGAGTTCATCGACTGGCTCACGATCGGGGACCAGGCGCAGAGCGTGATCGCCGACGTCCGCCGGCTGCGCAGCCATCCGCTGGTTCCCGGCCGCATCCCGATCTACGGCCACATCTACGATGTGCGGAGCGGCGTCCTCGTCGAGGTCACGGAGGCCACGAAGCTCGGGGCCGCCCGGTAGCGAGGCGCCGAAGGAGCGTACCGTACGGCAACCCCACGGCACAGCCACCCGCAGGGCTGTCGTCACCGCTGGCCGGCCTCCCGGAGGTATGACGGGTCGATGAACGTCTCGGGCCTGAGGCCCGTGATCTTGTCTGTGCGTTCGATGACCCTGAGCATGCCAGCAAGGTCCTCGGGCGTCAGGGCTGCGTCTTTCACGAAGCCCTTCAGCTTGCCGACGACCGTGTCGTACGTGGCCTCGGCCCTGTCCTGGGGCGTCTTCGTGTACTTCGTGAGCACGGACACGGAAGCCGCCCTGTTGGCCGGGTCGAGCAGGAAGCGGTTCGCATCGCGGATCGCTCTGGCGTAGGCGACGGTGGCCGCGCGGTTCTTCGCGGCGAAGGACTTGCTCACCATGTGGCTGATGAACACGAACCGGGCCGCTTCGTTGACGTAGCCGAGCACCCTGAACCCGGCCTTCTGCGCGGTGAGGTCTTCGGGCGGCGAGAGCACCGTGCCTTGCACCGCGCCGGCGGTGATCGCGGCCAGACGCGTCGGCGTATTGCCGGACAGGACGAATTCGAAGTCCCTCTCGCCGAGCCCGTGGGCCCGGAGCAACTCGATGAGGAACAGAGTGGAGCCGGCCGTGACGCTCACCACCGCGATTCGCTTGCCGCGAAGCTTGTCGTACGTGTCGATGGTTGGTGCGGTGACGAGGGCGAGCGCGGGATAGGCGCCCCCTGCGATCATCGCGATCGGCGCGCCCTTGTTGACTCCCCGGATCATCGAGTCGGTCGCGGCGACACCGAAATCCGCCGACCCTGCAACGACCGCCTGAACGGTGTCCGGACCACCCAGCGCATCGATGAACTCGGGCCGCAGATTGTTCTTTGCGAAGAAGCCCTGCGTCTCGGCGACCATCGTGTCCCAGTAGTGCGAGCCGGCCTTGAGCCCGCCCCCGATCGCGACCTTGATCGGGGTCATCGCCGCCAGTGCCGTCTCCCGGGCGCCGGCCGCTCCCGCGGAGGTTCCGGACGACTGTGCCGACGCAGTCGCGGGCGCGGCAGCGTCGCCGCCGGTGACGCTGACGAGGGCGGCGATCAGGAGGACCGTTGCGGGAATACTCAGCTGTGGCAGGCAACGAATCTTCATCGGATGGACCTCCGTGCTTCGATCGTGGCCCAGGGCTTCACTGCGGGAGCCCACTCGGGCTGCCCGGTCACATCGCGCCTCATCCCGCCTCGTCCAGCCCCAGCAGCCTGCTCGGGTTGACCTGAACCATGGTGCGGATGGCATCCGCGCCGATCCCCAGCTGCAGGAGGATCCCGATGAACATGCGCAGCATCTCGGGCGCTGAGGGACACCATTCCCGAAAGTAGTCGGTCGTCAGCACGCACTTCTCCGGGCTCAGGTCCCGGATCAGTCGCAGGAGTCTCTGTGGTTCAAGCCTCTGGAATGGAAGCAGACTGAGAAAGCACAGCTCGATGGTGGCGCCGAGTTCCGCCATCCGCAGGATCTGCTCATCGCTGGCGCCGACAGAACCGGAATGAGGATGGCCGAACACCAGCCTTCGGAACCCGATCCGGGCCGCCTCTTCCGCCAGTGCGATGCTCTCCACGGGGGAGAGGTGGGACGTGGACAGCGCGAGCTTGTGAGCGTGGGCGACGGCGAGCACCTCTCTGGCACACGGGAGAAGACGGCCGTCGGTGTCGACCACAGAGATACCCTTGTCCGGCGTCAACCCCTCCAGGCGCGGAAACCACCCCTTCATGGACTTGCTGGCCGCCTCTCGCCGCAAGTCGTGCGCCGCGCTCCACGTGGGCATGAACACGAGCCTGGCTCCGAGGCGCGCCGCCGCCTCGACGACCCACGGGTCCACTCCCCCGACAACCGAATTCAACGTGATGCTGCCCAGTACGAGGATGTCAGGGACCATATGCCGCAAGTGGAAGGCTGGAACCATCGTGGGCCACAGGTGGGACTTGAGGACGATGGCGCGCATACCCAGATCGCGTGCGCACGCCGCCCACTCCCAGTCGTCCAGCCGCTTTGGGATGTCGAGCCCAACTTCGGGCTGGCCGTGCGTGTGGAGATCCACCGCCCCGCGCATCAGTTCCGTTGCGAGGCCTCTCATGTCGTCGCCCTCCCACGCGCCTCGGTTCAGAGACTCCGCCGCAGTTGCTCGGCAAGCGCCCTGAACTCAGCGTCCGTCAGGCGGCGCTTCTTCTCGACCGCGGCCTCATTCACCTGGTCCACCAGGCGGGCCACCATGGCTTCTGGTACGTCAAGACCCAGCTGTCGAAGCTTCGTCCCGACGCCAACGGCTCCGACCCCTCGACCGAGGTCGATCTGGAACGACTGGCCAATCAGGCCGGGGCTGTAGGGGAACTGGATGCTCTCGTCGAGGACAATGGTCCGCATGATGTGGTCTCGCTTGTACATCCAGTTCCTGTCTGCCACGATCGGCTTCTGCTCGTCGATTGGCATTCCGGTGCACTTCGAAAACAGGCGGGACACCTCGGTCAGCTTTTCCGTGGCGTACCCGAGGTCTTTTTCGTACAGACACATGAGCGCCATCACGATCTCGGCAAGGGGCGCAATCCCGGATCTGGCGGGATCTGAGCCGTTCACCGCGACTTCGGCCCCGCCGGCTCCAGCATCGAGGGCCGCGAGCGTGTTCGCCGTCCCGAGGCCAAAGTCGTTGTGGCAGTGAACACGAACCTTGACGCCGGTCTCACGGGTCACTTTCTGGACCAGGAAGCGCATGAGGGAGGGCTTGGCGACGCCCACCGTGTCATTGAGTACCAGCGTCGATGCCCCGGCTTCGCCGGCCATCCTGCCGGTCTCGATGAGGAACCCGAGGTCTGTGCGAGGGGCATCGGTGAACCCAAGGGTCACTTTCGGGGCGCCCAGGTCGAAGGCGAGCTTCACCGCGTCCAGCGCGCGTTGCTTGATGCCTTCGACCGACATGGCAGGCTCGCCGAGGATCCATTTCCGCGGAGTGGTGATCGAGGGGTGAACGAGATCGGCGCCACTCCCGACCGCCACGCGGATCTCCTCCTTCCAGTTTGCATATCCATAGGGGTGGTACGGACGGCACTCGACCTCCATCCTCGCCCTCACGCCCGCGTCCCGGCACGCACTGATGACCTCCTTGCAGCCTTGCGCGTGCAGCTGGAGTGTCGGCACCCCCAGGTCGTCGAGGGCTTTGGCAAGCTGGGCCTTTTGGCTCAGGGTCAGCCGAGCGTCGAACACGACCTCCTCCCGCAGCGTGATCTCCACCAACTCGATGGTGTCGACCAGCTGTTCCCCTTGCCGGACCGTGTCCAGGGAATTCAGGCTGCCCACGTAGATCTTGCTCTTGTCCAATGACCTCCCCCTTCTCTCGCGTTCGACGAAGAATTCTGGGCCCGCCCACCATGGAGCCGCGCGGTCCCGTCGGTGCGTGATGGCATCGTCAAGGCTCGCCGCGGACGGGGCTACCGCACTCGGCCGGAAGCTGGTGCCGTCACCCGTTCCCAGCAGAGCCGGCTCCAGCCCCACGGGACTGCCACCATCGACTGGGGCCCCCATCCGCCGGCGACGACGACCCAGATGTCCTCGGGTCGTTCGACAACGGGGATGTCGGCCAGGGCTGACATCCATTTCGGACGCGACGCCAGCACGCCGCGGCCGAGAAGGTCCTGTTTCTTGTTTCGGATCTTCTCGTACAGGTATCGCTGCACGTCGGCCTTCGGCCAACCACGGTCCGCGATGAGCCAGGCGTGCTCGGGATTCAGGATCACGATCAGCTCGGCCGGAAAGTAGGCGTTGTTCGAGCCCGGGGAGGTCGCCGAGCGAGCGACCGTTTCGAGGATGAGCTCGGGCTCCTTCGCCAGATGCTCGAGAACGTTCCGCGGGCCTTCCACGCGATGGGCGACGACAATGGTGGAATCCTTGTCGCACAGGTCCTCGTGGAGGCCCGGCCACGGTGACTCGGCGATGTTTTCCGCGAAGCAGTAGGAGTACTGGGCAGGGGATCCCAGCACGGAGAGAGTTCCCTTCCCGGGAACAGCCCCCACGGTGTTGATCACCGTCAAGGAGATGGCGCGCCCTATGGTCGCGTTCGACCTGAAGCCGGGCCCCAGGCATGCCATGCCCGAGGCGACGCCCACCTCGTCGGCGAGGGGGCCGCTCACCAGGACCATGTTCCCCGAAGGATGGGTGGTGATGGACGCCCATGAGAGTGCGTAGCGCTCCTGGGCCATCGCCTTGAAGGCAGCCAGCACGATGGGAAAACAGTCGGGCGTGCATCCGGCCAGCACCGCGTTGACCGCGATGTCTTTGACCGTGACGTTCGCGAAGACCGGGCCGACGCTTGGAGCGACGATGGTCTCGGGTGGCTCGGGCGAACCCCCCAGCATTCGAGATACCTTCTCCACGGTGGGGACCACCACGGGTAAACCATCACCCAACCGATCCTCGGAGAGCAGATCGAGCAGCGCTTCACTGAAGTCGCTCCGCGTGGAGGTTGGACGAAATGTGACCCCGCCGTCACCGTCCGCGGCGTGCAGCTCTCCCTCCACGGTCAACTGCTGGTAACGGGCCCAATCGCGCTCTCCCGTCGTCTCGGCCGGACTGGGACCCGTCCGGAGCCGGTCCGCGATCTCGGAGCTCAGGGCGCGCAAGACGTCAGCCGTGAGCCGGGCCGATCGAGCCGGTATGCGCACGATCGGCAGGTTTGGCATTGATCGCGAGGCCATCGTCTGCGCGAGGCGAATTCCCAGGTCGTTGCACACCATGACGCACGGAAGACCCTCTTTGATCAGCCGCCTGGTGAGGAGACAGGTTCTGTACGTGGCGCCCGCGTCGCCGATCCCGACAACAACGCCATCGGGCCTGTGACTCCGGATCTCACCAAGCAGTTGTCCTTCTATGGCCTCATCGTATTCGGAGAGCATGTGCCGCGTGACGAGGTGACACGTGACCTGGAGCGTCTGGAACAGGTCGGCCACGACCGGATAGAAGTCCCTGTACACGACGTACTCGGGACTCATCTTGCCGTTGTTGAAGAATACTACCGTCTTGCCTCCCAGGTGTTCCAGCCAGGCCCTGACATAGGCCGGCTCCAGCGACACCTTCGGTCGCAGGCTCTCAATGCTCCCGAGAGAAAGCCGCGCCTGTTTCGTGTCCACGGTGTCGACCTCTCCCATCTCTCCGGGTACCGAGGCGACGGTGCTCGCACCCTCGCCTTCACATCGTTTGAGCACCCGTCGACCGTACCTCTGCTCGCCGTCCCCGTCAACCACCCGCATCATCGCAGGGGTCCGTGACCGAGATGTCTTCTGAGTCGATGGGCTCAGTTGACACGGCGGTCGTGAATGGTATAAGAGGCTGGGGTCGCAACCTCAGAGGGGGAAGGGAGATCAGATGAAGAGCAGACGTGAGTTTCTGAAGATTGCTCTGGCAGTGGGTGCCACGGCGCCCTCCCGCGGTTGGGCCGCTGGCAGGCAGCTCGAGAAGGAGCTGGTGTTCTCGGGGCGCGGCGGCTCCCTCGGGGACGTTTGGAAGAGGAGCGTGATCCCCCCCTTCGAGAAGAAGTTCAACTGCAAGGTCACCTACGTGACGAACGACTCGACCCCCGCCTTCGCGAAGATCGTCGCCGAACGGCACCGGCCCCAGACCGACGTGCTGTGGGCCACCGACCAGACCCATCAGCAGGGCGTCGCGATGGGCGTCTTCGAGAAGTTCGACGCCAGCCAGGTTCCCAACCTGGCCAACCTGTATGACTTCGCCAGGTACAAGAACAACGTCGGGGTGTGGTGGAGCGTTGGCGCCGCCGTCATGGAGTACAACGCGCAGATCTACAAGGAGAGGAACATCCCGGCCCCCACCTCGTGGAGCGACTTCTGGGTTCCAGAGGTCAAGGGCCGCGTCCTCTGGATGGACCTGACAACGCTCCAGGGTCTGGTCTCCTTCTTGATGATCAACAAGCTCGCCGGCGGCTCCGAGAAGAACGTCGACCCCGGCTTCAACCTCCTCAAGTCCCACCTCAAGGACGTCGTCGGCATCGTGAGCTCGCCGTCCCAGGTCGACGAAATGCTCCAGCAGAAGTCGGCATGGCTCGTGCCGAATCAGCTGGCCCGCGTCCTCCTGCTCAAGGGCGCCGGCGTCCCCGTCGAAGCGGGCTATCCGAAGGAGGGAATCCCGGCCACGGGCTTGCAGCTCGAGGTCATCAAGGGCGCACCGCACCCCAACCTGGGCCTGGAGTTCGTCAACTGGGTCCTGACTGACGAGATGCAGCTCATCGTTGCCCGCGACATGGCGCTCGGACCCGTTTCCAAGACGCTCAGGCTCGACCCGAAGGTGGCCGCGCGGGTGATCTACGGTGAGGACAAGGTCTCCAGGCTCGTGAACTTCGACTACGACGTCATCGGGGCCAACTTCGGGAAGTGGGTCGAGCGCTGGAACAGGGAGTTCGCCAGGTAGCGGAGAGGTGCAACAGTGGTCGAGATTCGCGTCCTGGCTCCGACGGGCATGCTGGGCACCGGTTTCTCGGAGGTGTCCTTCTGGCAGGCCTTCGAGAAGTTTGACCCTCATTTCATCGGCTGTGACGCTGGCTCGACCGACAGCGGTCCCGACAAGCTGGGGACGGGCAAGTGTCAGTTTTCCCGCCCGGCCTGCAAGCGAGACCTCCGGCTCATGGTCCTGGCGGCACGCCGGTACGGCATCCCGCTCCTGGTCGGTTCCGCCGGGACCGCCGGGGCGGACCCGAATCTGGCCTGGCTGTCCGACATCGTCGCCGAGATCGCCCGCGAGGAAGGACTGCACTTCCGCCTGGCGCTCATTCATGCAGAGCAGGACCGCAGCTACCTGAAGCGACGGCTCCGCGAAGGTCGCATCAGGCCCCTCGAGCCGGCGCCCGAACTCACCGAGGCGGTGATCGACCGCAGCGAGCACATCGTCGGCATGATGGGCTCTGAGCCCTTCGTCAAGGCGCTGGACGGTGGGGCTGATGTGGTGCTCGCCGGCCGCTCCAGCGATACGTCCATCTATGCGGCCATCCCGATGACGAAGGGGTTCCCGCCCGGCCTTGTCTGGCACGCCGCCAAGATCCTCGAATGCGGGGCGGCGGCGGTTGTCCGACGTTCGGCGCCGGACGGGATGATCGCCTGGATCCGGAGCGACCACTTCGTCCTCGAGCCGGTCAACCCGACGATGGTCTGCTCCCCGGTGAGCGTGGCCGCGCACACGCTGTACGAGAACGGGAGCCCCTACATCCTTCACGAACCGTCGGGGCACCTCGACACGTCCGACGCCACCTATGAGGCGGTGAGCGACCGCGCAGTGAAGGTGAGCGGGAGCCGGTTCGTGCAGGGCGACCAGTATACCGTCAAGCTGGAGGGGGCCGAGAAGGTCGGGTACCAGACCATCGTCGTGGCAGGCGTTCGCGACCCACTGATCATTGCCCAGATCGACGACTGGCTGGCCGAGGTCCGGGAGAGGGCAGAGCGCCGCGCCAACGAGTTTCTCGCCGGCTCCTCGTCGAGCAGCTACAGCATCCATTTCCGCGTCTACGGCAAGAATGGTGTGATGGGCGCCCTGGAGCCGGTCCGGGAGGTCCGCGGCCACGAGCTGTGCCTCATCATCGAGGTGACTGCGAGCACCCAGGAGCACGCCACGGGCATCGCCGCCAGCACGGCCCACATTGCCGTCCACAACCCGATCCCTCAGTGGACCGGCCTGATCACCGGCCTCGCCTTTCCCCACGCGCCCCAGGAGATCGAGCGCGGCGCCGTCTACCGGTTCAACATGAACCACCTGGTATTCCCGGACGATCCGTGTGAGATGTTCCCCATTGAGCACGTCCAGCTCTAGAGGGACCCGCGCATGCCGAGACTCGGCGAACTGGCCCAGCTCATCCGCAGCAAGAACGCCGGGCCCTTCCAGCTCACCTTTGACATCATGTTCCAGGACCGGGCCACGTACGAGCGCGTGCTCGGTTCCGGGGCCCTGACCGTGGAGCTGTTCTCTCGGCTGTACAACACGCGGCCGGCCGACGTCCATTTGATCCCGTACAGCGCCGGGCTGGCGATCAAGGTGACCATCCCGCGGCCCGTCTTCGAGGGCGACCTCAAGGACACCGATATCTACGGCGGGCAGCAGTACGGCCCGCTGGTGGATCTGGAGATCCCGTAGGTGGTGGTGTCCCGCTCGATGCAGTGAGCTTCACCCACCGTCCCAGCCAAGGTCACAGGCTGCCTTTGGTGAAGGGGAGGAGAGGCGCCTGTGAGCACCACCTGTGATGGCCCGCCGCGACCGAGCATCGCAGTTGACATCGGCGGCACGTTCACGGATGTGGTACTGCGGCGGCCGGCGGACGAGGTGACGCGCGCCAAGGTCTTGACGGATGCGCGCCAGCCGGCCGAGGGAGTCATGCGCGGGGTGCGGAAGGCCCTCGCGGAGTCCGGTATCGCCCTCGCCGATTGCGACGTGTTCCTTCACGCCACCACTCTCGCGACCAACGCCATCATCGAGCGATCCGGGCCTCGTATCGGCCTGATCACCAATCGCAACTTCCGGGACACGCTCGAAATGGCTCACGAGGACCGCTACGACATCTACCAGCTGAACCTCAGCGTCGCGCCGCCGCTCATTCCGCGGGAGCTCCGGCTGGGCGTTCGGGGGCGCATCGACGTCCACGGGACGGCAGTCGAGGACGTCGACGACACCGACATCGAGCAGCGGCTCGCACAGTTGGTGGAAGCGGGTTGCCGGGGCGTGGGGGTCTGCCTGCTCCACTCCTACGTGAACCCTGCTCACGAGCAGCGCGTTCGAGAGATTGCCGCCGGCCACTATCCCGACCTCGATGTGACCCTGTCTTCCGACGTGCTCCCGGAGATCCGCGAATACGAGCGGACCGTCGTCGTGGTCGTCAATGCCTATCTGCGGCCGATCGTTCGCTCCTACCTCGAGGCTCTGGTGGGAGCGCTGCGCGCCGAAGGCTATCAGCAAGACGTCTTCGTCATGTCGTCGGCCGGTGGTGTCGTGCCCGTCGAGGAGGCCGAGCGCTTCCCGGTCCGCCTCGTCGAGTCCGGGCCGGCCGCCGGGGCCGTGTTCGCGGCCTGCTTCGCAGCGAGCGTCGGGATCTATGCCGGCACGGTCCTCTCGCTCGACATGGGTGGCACCACGGCGAAGGCGTCCGTGATCAGGGGAGGAACCCCGATCGTCGAACCGGAGCTGGAGGTGGCCCGGCAGGAGCGTTTCAAGCCGGGCAGCGGCATCCCGATCAAGCTGCCCAGCGTCGACCTGATCGAGATCGGAGCCGGCGGCGGCAGCATCGCCTGGCTCGATTCACTCGGCCTGCTCCGGGTGGGGCCGCGCAGCGCGGGGTCGCAGCCGGGCCCTGCGTGCTACGGTCTCGAGGGCACGCTGCCGACGGTCACCGATGCCGACCTGATTCTGGGCCACCTCAGCCCCGACTACTTCCTGGGCGGGAATATGCGGCTGGACGTGAAGGCTGCCGAGCAGTCCATTCGCGAATGGATCTGCCGGCCGCTGGACCTGTCGGTGCCGGAGGCGGCCGCCGCGATCCGGTCCGTCGTGGACGAGCACATGGCCGCCGCCGCCCGGTTGCACGCCGTCGAGCGCGGTCTCGACCCGGCGGTGATGACGCTGGTCGCCTTCGGCGGCGCCGGCCCGGTGCACGCCTGTGAGGTGGCAACGCGTCTCGGGATCGACACCGTGGTGTGCCCCCTGGGGGCGGGCGTGGCATCGGCGCTCGGGCTGATGGCGTCACGTCAGATCGGCGAAGTGAGCCGCTCGTGGATCCAACGGCTCGACCGCCTCGACTGGACCGGTCTCAACGCGCTCCTGGAGGGGATGCGTGGGGCCGCGCTCGCGCGGCTGACCGCGAGCGGCGTCTACTCGCGCGATGTGGTCGTCGAGCGGGTGGTCGACGCCCGGTACGTTGGCCAGGGCTACGAAGTGACCGTCGATCTCCCGCCCGATCGGCTCACCCCCACGTCCGGCGAGGCGCTCCTGGCCGGCTTCAGGGAGTGCTACGAACGCCGCTTTGGACGGCAAGTCGGTCTGGCTATTCCGATCGAGGGCGTGACGTGGCGAGTCCGGGTCGCACGGTCTCCGCTCGCCAGCCTCCCGCGCGTCTCGCCACGGGCGTTCGGCGAGGACGGCCAGGGCGCGCTGAAGGGGATGCGCGCCTGCCTCTTCGACGCCCGCCACGGGTACGTCGAGACGCCGGTGTACGACCATTACCGCACGCGCCCGGGGGACCGGTTGACCGGCCCGGCGATCGTCGAGGAGGAGGAGTGCACCGTGGTGGTCCCACCCGACTTCACGGCGTCTGTGCTGGGAGACCTGAGCCTGGTGATGAGGAGGCGAGGGTGATTGTCGAGCGCGGCACGTACGGCTCCCTGGAGACTGCCCTGGCCCGGCTGGGCTCGGTGGTCGACGAGGCGGCGACGGCGATCAAGCGGACGGCGTTCTCGACGATCGTCCGCGAGAGCAGCGACCTGACCTGCACCCTTTTCGACGCAACCGGCCGGTCTTTGAGCCAATCGGCGGTCAGCATCCCGGCATTCTGCGGGACGATGCCGCTGACGATGCGCGCCTTTCTGGACCACCTGCCGGCTTCGGCATGGCGGCCCGGCGACATGCTGATCACCAACGATCCGTGGCTGGGGACCGGCCACCTGCCCGACGTCAACATCGCGAGCCCGGTGTTTCGCGGCGGCCACCTGGTGGCGTTCATCTGCGTCGTCGCCCACATGCCCGACATCGGCGGCCGCGTCTGGGCAGCGGACAGCCCGGAGATCTACCACGAGGGGCTGCGAGTCCCGATCTGCCTCTTGGCCGAGCAGGGACGCGTGAATCAGGCCGTCGTGGACATCTTGCGCGCCAACGTGCGGCTGCCCGATCAGGTCATCGGCGACCTGAACAGCATGCTCAACGCCGTGCGGGTGGCCGAGACGCGGTTGACGCAGATCATGGCCGACTTGAACCTCGAGCGTTTCGAACCCATCTCGACGGAGATCGCCCGGCGCTGCGAGCAGGCCATGCGGGCGGCGCTGCGCCGCCTGCCTGACGGCAGATACGAGGCGAGGCGGGAGGGCGAAGGGATCGGCTCCGAGTTCGTCATCGAGCTGGCGGTGACGGTGGCCGGCGATGGCCTCACCCTGGACTTCACCGGGACGTCACCGCAGGTTCCCGCGGCGATCAACTCAACATTCGGCTACACGGCCGCCTACGCGTATTACGCGCTGAAGTGCCTGCTCAACCCCGACCTCCCCAACCACGAGGGCGCCTTCGCACCGATCACGCTGGTGGTGCCCGAGGGTTCCATCCTGAACTGCCGGCATCCCGCGGCGACCAGCTCGAGAGGCCTCGTCGGGCAGTGCGTCGTCGACACGATCAATCAAGCGCTGGCCCCCGCCGTTCCGACCGCTCCCGCCGAAAGCGGGACACCTCGCCCGATCGCGGTCGTGAGCGGCGAGCAGGACGACGGACGGCGCTTCGTCTCGGTGATCCCGCTCCACAGCGGGATGGGCGCGGGGCCGAGCTGGGACGGTCTTTCATGCGTCGCCTACCCGACCAACACAAGGAACACGCCCACGGAAATCCTCGAATTGACCGTTCCAGTGCTCATCGCCGCCAAGGGGTTCGCCGCCGGCTCGGGCGGCGCCGGCACGTTCCGCGGTGGCCTGGGCCAGTACTTCGCCTTCACCTTTCGGGGCCGGGCAGGGCTGCTCTCCATCCTCGCGCAGCGGGTCCGGTACCCGGCGCGAGGACTGGACGGCGGTGGGCCTGGCTCCCTCGCCCGGTTCCTGGTGAACGGCGAGCCCGCGAATACCAACGGGACCACGCCCCTGGCGCCCGGCGATTTCGTCGAGATGTGGACGGCGGGGGGCGCGGGCTACGGCGACCCGGCCCTTCGGGACCCGGCGGCCGCTGCCGCCGACGAAGCCCGTGGCTACCGCGTGCCGGCCGGGCAGGCCGATTCGTGATGCCGGCTGCTCTGGCCACCGGCCCCGTGGGCGTGGTTGCGGCCTTGCAGGGGGCTTCGAGCTAGCGTGTCGAGCATCGAACTACGGGATGTCACGAAGCTCTACGGGTCTGTCGCGGCGGTCGACGGGCTGTGTCTCGACATGGCGTCCGGCGAGTGCATGGCGCTGCTCGGGCCCTCCGGCTGCGGCAAGACGACGACGCTGAACCTCATCGCGGGGTTCCTCGATCCCGACGCCGGCTCGATCCTGATCGACGGCACATCGGTGGAGCGAGTGCCGGCCCACCAGCGCAACATCGGGATGGTCTTTCAGAACTACGCCCTGTTCCCACACATGTCAGTGGCCGCGAATGTGGCCTTCGGGCTGGAGATGCGCGGGGTGGCTCGCGGCGAGACCCGCTCGCGCGTGGCCGAGGCGCTGGAGCTCGTCCATCTCACAGGCATGGAGAAACGGTACCCGAAGCAGTTGTCGGGCGGGCAGCAACAACGGGTGGCCCTGGCGCGGGCGCTGGTCATCAGGCCGAGCGTGCTCCTCTTCGACGAACCGCTCAGCAACCTGGACGCCGGCCTGCGGCAGGAAATGCGCTTCGAGATCCGCGCGATCCAGAAGGCGGTGGGGATCACGACGATCTTCGTGACTCACGATCAGGAGGAGGCGCTGGTCATCGCCGACCGCCTGGCCGTCGTGAACTTCGGCAAGGTGGAGCAAGTGGGGACCCCTTCCGAAGTCTACGGTTCGCCCCGTACCGTCTTCGTGGCCCGGTTCCTCGGCCAGGCGAATCTGTTTCGGGGGACGGTTCGGCGGCGAGACGAGGGCGGCGGCGTCGTGGAGACCGCGTCGGGGCTGCGACTCGCCGTCGGCCGGCCCTCCGGGAGCGAGACGGGGGATCAGGTCACGGTCGTGGTCAGACCGGAGAGTATCGACGTGACCTCGGAACCGACGCCGGCCCAGAACTGCTTCCCCGCCACGGTCCGGCAGGTCACCTACCTTGGCGCCACCATCCAGCTCTCGCTCGCCTTCGGCGACATGACGGTCCAGGTGTGGTCCAAGGCGGAAGGGGCGATCCAGCCGACACCTGGTGAACGGGTCTTCGTCAACTGGCCCGCCGAACGAGCGCTGGTGGTGGAGGACGGTACGAGATGAGCGGGGGCGTCACCGTCGGGAGCGTGCTCCATCCGGCTTCGGCGAGACGGAGGCGGCGCCCGCCGCTCGAATACCGGCACTGGGCGCTGGTCGGGCCGGCCCTGTTCCTGTTCCTGGCCTTGCTCGTCTCGCCGATGCTCAACCTGCTGGCCCAGAGCTTCCTCGAGTTTCGCCCGAACGTCGGCATCATCCCACGTCTCACGGTCGCCAACTACACGACCTTCCTGACGGATCCCTTCTACCTGGGCGTGCTTGCCCGCACCTTGCGGCTGGCGGTCATCGTCGCGGTGGTGTGCGTTGCGGTGGGCTACCCGGTGGCGTACCAGCTGGCGCGGACGGAGGGACGCCGGCGGGCGTACCTGACCCTCGTGGTCGCGTCGCCGCTCCTCATCAGCGTCATCGTTCGCACCTTTGGCTGGCTCGTGATCCTCGGGCCCAATGGCCTGATCAACGCACTCCTCCAGTGGCTGCACCTGATCGACGAGCCGCAGAGATTGCTCTTCACCGAAGGAGCGGTCGTCGTGGGGCTCGTGCACGTCTTCCTTCCCTTCATGATCCTCTCGATCACGGCGTCGCTGGAGCGCATCGACCCGAGTCTGGAGCGGGCGGCGCGCAACCTCGGGGCCAGCCCGCGGCGGGCCTTCTGGCGCATCACCCTGCCGCTCAGTCTGCCCGGTGTGCTGGCCGGCACCGTCATCGTCTTCGCGCTCAGCACCAGCGCCTTCGTGACCCCGGCCATCCTGGGCGGCTCGCAGATCAAGGTCATGTCGGCGCTGATCTACCAGCAGAACCTGCTGCTCCTGAACTGGCCCTTCGGCGGGGCCATGTCGGTCATCATCCTGTTGATCACCAGTGGGGTCACCCTGGGCTACACGAGGCTGCTGGAGGGTGGCCGATATCGGGTGGTGTTCCAGTGAGATCGGCCGCCCGGGCTCCGGCGGCCGCCGGCCACGGCGGGGGTGGTCGACGGCGCCGGGCGCTGCCTTCCCTTCTCTCGCTGTTCAACGGGGCAGTCTACGCATTCCTGCTCGCGCCCATTGTCCTCGTCCTGGTAGCCTCGCTGACCTCGGCCGGATACGTCAGCTTCCCCCCCGTGGGTCTCAGCCTCCGCTGGTACGCGGAGATCGGCCGGCGCCACGAGTTCGTCGATGCGCTGATGGTCAGCCTCACGGTCGCGGCGGCAGTCAGCGTCGTCTCCACGGTCCTCGGGGTGCTGGCGGCCCTGGGCCTCGTCCGTTACCGATTCCTCGGCCGCGATCTCCTGAACGCCCTGTTCCTCTCGCCGCTCATGCTGCCGGGCATCGTCATCGCCGTCGCCGTTCTCCAGTTCTATGCCCGCGCGGGGGTCGCGGCCACGCCGCTCACGCTCGTTCTCGGCCACGTGATCATCACGACGCCCTACACTGTCCGGCTGGCCGCCGCGAGCCTGGCCGGCTTCGACCGGAGCCTCGAGCGTGCCGCCCGGAACCTTGGGGCCAGCCCGCTGCAGACCTTCCGGCGCATCACCCTTCCGATCATCGCCCCCGGCGTCATCGCTGGAGCCATGTTCGCCTTCATCGTGTCCTTCGATGACGTGAACGTGGCGCTGTTCCTCTCGAGCCCGCAGACGACGACCCTGCCGGTGCTCATGTTCAGCTACAGCAGCCAGGAGACCAGCCCGATCCTGACCTCGGCCAGCGCCGTGCTGATCCTCGTCGTCGCTGCACTGGTGCTGGTCATTGACCGCCTGATCGGCGTCAGGAACGTGCTGGGCGCGGAATGACCGCATCACTCTCGCACGAGGAAGTGGCCAGCTCGCTTCGCTTGGAGGACTTGGATGTGCGCACCGCGAGTCAACGCTCCGGGAGGAGGGCTACATGAAGATCGGCGTCGTGCTGCCGCAGACCGAGATCGGGAACGACCCGGCCGCCATCAAGGCGTATGCGGAGGCCGTCGAGGAGATGGGCTTCACGCATATCCTGGTCTTCGACCACGTGCTGGGCGTCAATCCAGATCGCCCGGGCGGGTGGAAGGGGCCCTACACGTATCGCCACGGTTTCCACGAGCCCTTCGTGCTCTTCGGATTCCTGGCCGCCGCCACGCGCCGGGTCGAGCTGGTGACGGGCATCATCATCCTGCCGCAGCGGCAGACCGCGCTGGTCGCCAAGCAGGCCGCGGCCGTCGACGTACTCTCGGGGGGGCGGCTGCGGCTCGGGGTTGCCGTCGGCTGGAACCCGGTCGAGTTCGAGGCGCTCGGCGAGGATTTCTCGACCCGGGGCCGGCGGATCGAGGAGCAGGTCGAGGTGATGCGTGCGCTCTGGACGCGGGAGCTGGTGACGTTCGCGGGGAAGCGCCATCGGATCTCCGACGCCGGCCTCAACCCGCTCCCGGTGCAGCGACCGATCCCGGTGTGGATGGGCGGCGAGAGCGAGGTCGTCCGGCAGCGGATGGCCCGTATCGCCGACGGATGGATGCCCCACTTCCGGCCCGGCGCGCCGGCGCAGGCCACCGTCGATCGGCTCCACGGCATGATCCGCGACGCCGGCCGCGACCCGAAGGCGTTCGGGATCGAGGGCCGCATGACGCTGCCCCAGATCCCGCCGGCGGACTGGCGCAAGGAGCTGGAGGGATGGCGCGCGATGCGCGGGATCAGCCACCTCTGCATCCACACCTCCGGGATGGGGCTGGCGACGCCGGCCGATCACGTCGAGACGCTGCGCCGCTTCCGGGAGACCGTCGGCCTCCCGTAGCGCAGGCGCCCCTCGAGCCCTGCACGTCGGCGAAGAGCGCCGTGACCTGCCTGCGCTCGCCCTCCAGCGCATCGTGCGACGTGAGGATCTCCTCGGCTGGGTGGCGCGGGGTGTAGCTGCCGCGCGGGTTGCAGACGCGATTCCGCGGCGGGTTGGCGGCGGTGCACGCGGGACAGCCGAGCGACAGCCGGCCCCCGCGTCGTCCGCAGACCCTCGTGGCGGGCGGATGCGCGCCGCGGCACCGCTGCGCGGCGCCGCCGCACCCGTCTAATTTCGGCTTGACATCGCACAGGTGTAGACTTCACAGTCTTCAAGATTGTCGACAATCGAGCGTGCCGACGGCCGGAGACCGTCGAGGGGAGACTGGTGCGCAGAGGTGCGACCGACATCGCGCGCGTCCTGGAAGAAGACATCGTGGCCGGGCGGCTCCGGCCGCGCGAGCGGCTGGTGGAGACGGAGCTCGCGCAGCGCTTCCAGACGAGCCGAGCGCCGGTGCGCGAGGCGCTGCGGCTCCTCGAATCCGACCGGCTCGTTATCAAGCCGCCGGCCAAGGGCGTGCGCGTCGCCGACCTTTCGCTCGAAGAGGCCGAGGAGATATTCGTGATTCTCGGGACGCTGCAGGGGCTGGCCGCGAGGCTCGCGGCCCGCAGGATGTCCCCGGCCGACCTGAGACGCCTCGAGCAGACACTCAGGAAGATGGAGCGACTCGGCACCGCGACGGACCTCCACGGCTATTTCGACCTCAATCTCGTCTTTCACGATCTGATCGGCCGGGCGGCTCGGAACCAGAAGCTGCAGCGGCTGACCGACAGCCTCGGCAAGCAGGCGAGCCGCTACCGGTTCGCGGCGATGGCGGGCGACGGGCGCGTGGCGAAGTCCATTCGCGAGCATCGGGCGATCTTGGAGGCGATCCGGGCTGGCAAGGGGCGCCTGGCTTTCAAGATCGCCGAAGAGAGCGCGGCCGGCGCCTTCAAGGCCCTCCGCCGCGCGCGCACGCGGCCGGATTCCCCCGTCCTTCTCGGCTGAGCCGATGCGGCTCGTTCTGCTTGGGGGGCAGGTGATCACCGGTGACGGCACGCGATGGGAGCGCGGCGTGGTCGTCGTCGACGGCGAGACCATCTCGGAAATCGCCGACGCGCTGGCCTATCGGGGCCGTCCAGAAGATCGAGTGATCGATCTCGAAGGACACACGGTGCTGCCCGGGATCATCGACTGCCACGCCCACCTGACGCTCGACGGCGGCCCGAACAACGTGCAGCAGGCGCGCGCGGACACGCGCCCGTGGGCGACCATCCGCGCCCTCCGGAATGCGGCGGCCGCTCTCTCCGCGGGCGTCACGACGCTCCGGGATGCGGGGGGTGACGGTGAGGTCGTGTTCGCTGTGCGCGACGCGATCGCGCGCGGGCTCGCGACGGGGCCTCGGGTGGTGGCGTGCGGCCGCCCCGTCTGCATCACGGGTGGTCACGGGTGGTGGATCCCGGGGCTCGAGGCCGACGGGCCGGCGGCCGTGCGGCAGGGCGTGCGGAGCCTCGTGAAGGGCGGGGCCGACGCGATCAAGCTGATGGCGACGGGCGGGCTCACGGAGGTGTCGCCGGACGTGGGGATGCGCGCCTCGCAGATGGAGGAGGACGAGCTTGCGGCGGGCGTGGCCGAGGCGCGCAAGGCGGGCCGGCGAACGCCCGCGCATGCGCACGGCGCGGAAGGGGCCAGGCGGGCGGCGCGGGCGGGGGTCGACTCGATCGACCACGGGATCTTCCTCGACGACGAGGCCTGCGGGATCATCGCCGAGCGCGGCGCGTGGTACACGCCGACGTTGCGCGCGACCGCGCCGTCGCCGCTGAAGACCGTCGATGCGGGCTGCCCGGCGCACATCGTCGAACGTCATCGGATCGCCCAGGGCCATCACGCCGAAAGCTTCCGGCGTGCACTGCGGGCGGGCGTGCGCATCGGTTACGGAACTGACTCGGGATCCACCGGCAACACCCACGGCGAGAACCTTGCCGAGCTCGCGTTGATGGTGGACCTCGGGCTGCCTCCGCTGGCGGCGCTCCACTGCGCCACGGCCGGCGCCGCGCGGCTGCTCGGCCTCGACGATCGGCTCGGCACCCTCGCGCCGGGCAAGCAGGCCGATCTCATCGTCGCCCGCGGGGACGTGCTGGCCGACATCCGTTCCCTGGCCGATCCGCACACCGTACGCGCGGTCGTTCGCGGCGGCGAGATCGTCGTCGCGAAGGACGGGCTCGTTGCCAGGAACACCCTCACCGCCAAGGACTGCCACTGATGAGGAGGACGCAGATGAGACGCTCGCTTGGGATCGCAACGCTTGCCGCGCTGTTGCTGGTCACGGCCGCCGGCGTTACTCGTGCGGAGTCGATCAGGATCGGCTGCCCGGCCGCCCTGCCGCTGTACTACCTGCCAGCCAGCGTGGCCGACTCTCAGGGATTCTTCCGCAAGGAAGGGCTGACCGTCGAGATGATCAACCTGGTCGGCTCCGACGCCGCGAAGGCGCTCCTGGCCAAGAGCGTCGACGTCAGCTGCAACTCGCTCGATCATGCAATCAAGGCGGCCGCCCAGGGCCAGCAGCTGAAGATGATCGTGGCGTTCCAGCGGACGCCGGCGATGGCGCTGCTCGTCCTGAACAAGCACCGCGACCAGATCAAGTCCGTCCGCGACCTCAAAGGCCGCGCCGTCGGCATCTCGGTGGTGGGGGCGAGCGCGCACCTGATGCTGCGGTACGTCCTCGACCGGGCCGGGCTCGGCGAAAGGGACGTCCGGCTCGTCTCCGTGCCGGGCCCCGCATTCATCGCGGCGATGAAGCAGGGCCAGATCGACGCGGGCATGAACTTCGAGCCGTTCGTCACGCGCTTGATCCGCGAGGGCGTGGCGTTCCCGCTGCTCGACCTGCGCCCCGTGAAAGCCGCCGAGGCCGTGATGGGTGGCCCGGAGTTCGTCCACACCGGGATGCTGGCGCGGGCGGAGACGATCCGCGACCGGCCGGCGACGATCCAGAAGGTGGTCAACGCGATCGTCCGCGCCCACCGGTGGATCCAGGAGCACTCGCCAGCCGACATCGCGAACGCCCTCCCCGACCTCAAGGACAAGGAGGACTTCATCACCGCGATGGGCACGCTCAAGGATGCCTACTACCCGGCGGGGGTGCCAACGGAGGCGGGCGTGATCAAGACCATCGGGTTCCACCGGGCGGTCGGCACCTTGACGGCCGATCAGCGGCTCGACCCGCGCGCCCTGCTCGACACGACGTTCGTGCTCAAGGCGTCGGCGCCGTAGTCCGTTCACGCTCTTCCACGGGGGATCCTCGGTGGCCAAGGCAAAGCGGCTGTTGCTCGGCATCGACATCGGAGGGACGTTCACGGACCTCGTCCTGCTGGACCCCGCATCATGCGAGATGCGGGTGGAAAAGGTGCTCACCACCCCGGAGGCGATCGAGCGCGGCGCGCTCGACGGCTTCCGCAAGCTCGTCGCCGGGGGCATGGCGCCAGCCGCGATCGGGCGCGTGATCCACGCGACCACCGTCGCCACGAACGCGGTCATCGAGGGGAAGGGGGCCTGCACGGGCCTCATTACCACGCGTGGCTTTCGGGACGTCATCGAGATCGGCCGGGAGATCCGTTACGATCTCTATGACCTCGCCATCGCCTTCCCGCCGCCCCTCGTGCCCCGCGCGCGCCGCATGGAGGTCGACGAGCGCCTCGCAGGGGACGGCTCGGTGCTCCGGCCGCTCGACGGCGCCGCGGTGGAAGCGGCGGCGGCCGGGCTGCTCGCTGACGGCGTGACCTCGGTCGCGATCGGGTTCCTGCACTCCTACGCCAACGGCGCCCACGAGGCGGACGCGGCGAAGGCGATCGCCGCCCGGCATCCCGACCTGTCGCTGAGTCTGTCGTCCGAAGTGGCCCCGGAGATCCGCGAATACGAGCGGTTCGCCACCACGGTGGTCGACGCCTACATCAAGCCGCTCGTCAGGGGCTACCTGGAGCAGCTCGAACGGACGCTCCGGCAGGAGCGCTTCAAGGAACGGCTGTTCATCATGCTCTCGAACGGCGGCATCGCCGCGCCCGCCGTCGCCGGCGCGACGCCGGTGAAGATGCTCGAGTCCGGACCGGCGGCCGGGACGCTGGCGGCGGCCTTCTACAGCCGGCAGCTGCGGACGGACAACCTGCTCGCCTTCGACATGGGCGGTACGACGGCGAAGATCTCGCTGGTGGAAGACGGCCAGATCGAGCGGACGCGCGAGTTCGAGGTGGCGCGCGTGCACCGCTTCAAGCGCGGCAGCGGGTACCCACTTCGCACCTCCGCCATCGAGCTGACGGAGATCGGCGCGGGCGGGGGGAGCATCGCCCGGAGGGATCCGCTGGGACTCCTGAAGGTCGGGCCGGAGAGCGCGGGCGCGGCGCCGGGGCCCGCGTGCTACGGCCGGGGGGGCACGGAGCCGACGGTGACGGACGCGTTGGTCGTCCTCGGATACCTGAACGCCGACTATTTCCTCGGCGGCTCGATGGCGCTCGATCGGAAGGCAGCCGAGAAGACCATTGACGCGCTCGCCGAGAAGCTCGGCATGAGCCCCGTCGACACGGCGGCCGGCATCTACGACGTCATCAACGAGAAGATGGCCGCCGCGATCCGGATGCACCTGGCGGAGCAGGGGCGGGATCCCCGGCTCTTCTCCCTGTTCGCGTTCGGCGGCGCCGGCCCGCTCCACGCCTCCGAGCTGGCCCGCCGGCTCGGAATCCGGCGCGTGATCTGCCCGCTTGGTGCCGGTGCCACCGCCGCCTTCGGCGCGCTCGTCGCGCCTCCCGCGATGGACCTCGTCCGTTCCTACCAGACGGACTTGGCGACGGCCGACTGGGCGCGGGTCAACCGGCTCTTCGAGCAGATGGAAGCGGAAGGGCTCGCGATGCTTGGCGAGGCGGGCGTGCCCCGGCAGGCCGTGCGCTTCGACCGTACCGTCGACGTCCGGTACGCCTTCCAGGGGTACGACCTTTCGGTCCCCACGCCGGCGGGGCGCCTCTCGGCGGCGGTCACGGGGCGCCTGCGGGCCTCGTTCGAAAAGGCGCATGCCGAACGGTACGGACGCCGCTACTCGGACGTCCCGGTGGAGGGGGTGAACTGGCGCGTGTGGGCGTGCGCCCCGGCCCTCTCCCTCCGGACACGGCGCGCGGCGCCGGCGAGCGCGACGCCACCGCTCAAGGGCAAGCGCCGCGTGTACCTGCCCCAGGGGCGGAAGTTCGTGGAGGCGCCCGTCTACGACCGCTACCTGATGCCCGCCGGACGCGCGCTGCGCGGCCCCGCCATCCTGGAGGAGCGCGAGTCGACCGTGGTCGTTGGATCGCGATGCACGTTCCGGATCGATCCGCAGCAGAACCTCGTCATGGACCTGGAGGAGGCGTAGCGATGGGCCGCCGCTTCGATCCGATCACGACCGAGATCCTCTGGCAGCGGCTCATCGCGCTCGTGGACGAGGCGTCGATCAACCTCGTGCGCAGCTCGTTCTCGACCGCGGTGCGCGAAGCGAACGACTACGCTTGCGTGTTGATGGACGCGCGCGGCGATGCCGTGGCGCAGGCGAGCGTGAGCGTGCCCTCGTTCATCTGCACGCTGCCCATCTCCGTGAAGCATTTCCTGCGTCGCTTCCCGCCCGCGTCGCTCTCGCCCGGCGACGTGCTGATCTCGAACGACCCGTGGATGTGCAATGGCCATCTTCCCGACGTCAACCTGGCCGCGCCAATCTTCATGGGCCGCCGCCTCGTCGGCTTCGCCGGCGCGGGCGCCCACTGGCCGGACGTTGGGGGCAACCAGTACTCGGCGGAGTCGCGTTCCGTGTTCGAGGAGGGGTTGCGAATCCCGATCTGCAAGATCGTGGAGCGCGGGCGCGAGAACCCGGTCGTGATCGACTTCATCCGCAACAACGTCAACGTCCCCGACCGTGTGCTCGGCGACATGCGGGCGCAGCTCGCGGCCCTGCGCGCGATGAGCGATGGGCTGGTACGGCTGGTCCGCGAGTATCGCTTGGCCGACTTCGGGCCGCTCGCGGCGCACATCCAGCAGCTCGCCGAGGCGGAGATGCGCCGGGAGATTCGGAAGATCCCCAACGGGCGCTACCAGGGGTCGGTCGAGACGGACGGCTTCGACGCCCCGCTCCGCCTCGTGGCCACCGTCGCGGTCGAGGGGGCGAAGTTGATGGTCGACTACACGGGGACGTCGCCCCAGACCGAGCGCGGGCTCAACAGCGTGCCCAACTTCACCTACGCATACACGGCCTACACCCTCAAGTGCCTGCTGGCGCCGCATACGCCGAACAACGAGGGGAGCTTCCGTCCCATCTCCGTCACCGCCCCGCTCGGCTCGGTGCTGAACCCGCGCTTCCCGGCGCCCGTGAACGGCCGCACGATGTCCGGCCATTTCCTGCACGCGCCGATCTTCAAGGCGCTCGCCGCTGTGCTGCCCGACCGTGTGATGGGCGAGAGCGGGGGGTGTCCGATCTGGGGACCCATGTGGGCGGGCACGCACCGGGGGGAACGCTTCACGCACCTCCATTCGGCGAACGGTGGCCTCGGGGCCTCGGTCTCGCGCGACGGCGTGTCCTGTCTGCCGTTCCCGAGCAACGTGCCCAACACGCCCGTCGAGATCACCGAAGCGGCGGCGCCGCTTCTGGTCGAATGCAAGGCGCTGCGCCAGGACTCCGCGGGGGCCGGGGAGTACCGCGGCGGACTCGGCCAGGTAGTGGCCATCCGCGTCACCGCCGCGCAGCCGGTCACGGCCGCCCTCCGCTGTGACCGCACGCGCCGGCCGGCGGAGGGCCTCCACGGCGGGCAGCCGGGCGCGACGGGCCGGGTGCTGATCAACGGGGCGGTGAATGCGGACCCGAAGGCGAAGATGCGGCTCCAGCCCGGCGACGTGCTGACGATGGAGACGCCGGGCGGCGGCGGATTCGGCGATCCCCGGAAGCGCGACCGCGGCGCGGTCGAGGCGGATCTCCGGAACGGGCTGATCTCCGAGTCGGCGGCGCGCGACATCTACGGCCTCGCCGCGAGTCCCGGGGACCCGTGAGCCTCTCGTCCCCGGCGGTCGTGGCCGCGGCGCCTCCCGTCATCGAGCTTCGCGGCGTGGCGAAGACGTTCGTGACGAAGGGGCGGGCCCTGGCCGCGCTGGCGGACGTCAGCTTCTCCGTCGCGCCCGGCGAGTTCATCGCCATTGTCGGGCCCAGCGGATGCGGGAAGTCCACGCTCCTGAACCTGATCGCCGGGCTCGGCGGCGCAGTGACGGGGCAGGTACTGTATCGCGGTGCGCCCGTCCAGACCGTGAACACGGGTGTCGGCTACGTCACGCAGGACGACAACCTCCTGCCATGGAAGACGGCCGCGGGCAACGTCGGGGTCGCGCTCGGGCTCCGCATCCGGAGGATGCCGCCGGGTGAGCGCAGCCGCCGGGTGCGCGCTTATCTCGACAAGATGAACCTCACGGGCTTCGAGCACTACTACCCGGCGGAGCTGAGCGGCGGGATGCGCAAGCGAGTCGCCCTGGCCCGGGCGCTCGTCTACGATCCCGAGACGCTGCTCATGGACGAGCCCTTCGGCGCGCTCGACGCCCAGCTGAAGCTCGTCCTTCAGGACGAGCTCCTTCGCATCTGGGAGGCCACAAGGAAGACCGTTGTCTTCGTCACCCACGACCTGTCCGAGGCGCTGATCCTCGCGGACCGCGTGGTCGTGCTGACGGGGCGCCCCGGCCGGGTGAAGCTGATCCGCGAGGTCGACCTGCCGCGGCCACGGGACGCCTTCCAGGTGCGCTTCACCGAGCACTTTGGGCGGCTCCACCGGGAGCTGTGGGACGCGCTCAAGGCGGAAGTGCGGAAAGGGGAGGACGTGTGACGCCGAGCCGCGACGAGGCGATCATCGAGCGCGAGGCGGCTGAGGCGCGTCCCGTGTCCGCCCCGCTGGCCGAGAGCTCGGGCGACGAGGACGCCCCCGCGCCGCGACTCTGGGCGGCCCGGCTCGTGCTCGCCACCGTGATCCTCGGACTCTGGGAGGCCATCGGCGGGCGGTGGGTCGATCTCTTCTGGATGAGTAAGCCCTCGCTCATCATCAAGGACCTGATCGTGCAGGTGCGGACGGGCGAGATCGTCGTTCACCTCGCCGCGACGCTCGAGGAGATGGCCATCGGACTCGTCGTCGGCGGCGGCGTCGGGGTCTTCCTCGGCCTCGTGCTCGGGCGCCGTCGGGTGCTCGCCGACGTCCTCAACCCGTTCATCATCGCCCTCTACAGCCTGCCGAAGGTCGCCCTGGCGCCCCTGTTCATCCTGTGGTTCGGGATCGACCTGCTGTCGAAGGTCATTCTCGTAGCTGTCATCGTCGCCTTCCTCGTGTTCTTCAACACCTATTCCGGCGTGCGCGAGGTGAATCCGAACCTGCTCAACGTGCTCCGCGTGATGGGTGCCACCAACCAGGAGATCTTCCGGCAGGTGATCCTGCCATCGGCCGGCTCCTGGATCCTGACCGGATTCCGCATCGCCGTGCCCTACGCGCTGATCGGCGCCGTCGTCGGCGAGCTGATGGCATCGAGCAAGGGCATCGGCTACCGGCTGACGTACGCCGCCCAGATGTTCGACACCACCCGTGTCTTCACGGCGCTCCTCGTTCTCATGCTCGTGGCCGCCGTGCTCAACGAGGTCGTGACCCGCATCGAGGCGTGGGCGCTGCGCTGGAAAGCGAAGGGATAAGCCCCAGAGGGGATCGCGATGGACGACCGACAGCTTCGCCAGTGGGCGCAGGACCATCTCATCCGCACGGGCCTTCTCATCGATGTCGTCCCGCCGTGGGAAGGGCCCATCTTCGCCCGCGCGCAGGGCAGCGTCATCGTGGACACGGCCGGCAAGGAGTATCTTGACTTCAACTCGGGCCAAATGTGCTCGGCCCTCGGCCACAACAACCCGCGCGTCGTGAAGGCCATCCAGCAGGCGGCGACCACGCTGACCCACGCCAGCTCCGTCTTCTACAACGTGCCGCAGATCGAGCTCGCGAAACGTCTCGCGGACCTCGTCGACCGGCCGCTCGCCAAGTCGATGTTCATCCAGTCGGGGGCGGACTCGACCGAGGGTGCCATCCTCCTCGCCCGGCGTTACACCGGCAGGACCGCCATCGGCGCCTTCCACCTGGCCTTCCACGGCTACAGCGACGTGACGCGGGCGATGAGCTTCTGCGCGACCGCGCCGGGCTACGGCCCCGTCTTGCCCGGCATCTACGCCTTTCCGACGCCGTACTGTTACCGGTGCCGCCAGCGACCGGCCGACGGCGGTTGCTGCATGACGTCGCTCACCGTCGGTCTCGAGGTCCTCGATCGTCAGTGCGGCGGCGAGCTAGCCGGCATCATCGTCGAACCGCTCGTCAGCGCGGGCGGTGTCATCGATCTCCCGCCCGGCTTTCTCGGCGCCCTACGGCGCGAGTGCGACAAGCGCGGCGCGCTCCTCATCCTCGATGAGGCGCAGACTGGGCTCGGCAAGCTGGGGACGATGTTCGCCTACCAGGAGGCAGGCGTGATACCGGATATCATGACGCTCTCGAAGCACCTGGGTGGTGGCATCGCGGTGAGCGCCGTCGTGACCACGGCGGCGATCGAGGACCGCGCGGCCGCGGGAGGGATGATCTTCGGCCACTCGCATTCTGGAGACCCGTTGGCGTGCGCGGCTGCGGTCGCGAGCATCGAGGAGATCGTGGCCGAGAACCTGCCGGAGAAGGCGCGCCACATCGGCCAGCAATGGCAGTCGCTGATGGGCGAGCTTCAGAAGCAGCACGAGGTCATCGGCGACATCCGCGGCCGCGGTCTCCTGCAGGGCGTCGAGCTCGTCCGCGACCGGGAGACCCGGGTACCGGCGACCCGCGAGACGACGAAGGTCTTCCAGGAGTGCGTGCGCACGGGCCTCCTCTTCTCGGTCCGCGGCCCGCATCGCAACGTCCTCCGCTTCGTCCCGCCGTTCACGACGACGCCCGAGCAGCTGGCGCGCGCCGCGGAGATGCTCGACGCCGCGATCCGCAAGGCGTGAATCCGCGTGCCAGAGCGGCGCGGGCGCCGGCCCCATCGGAGACGACATTCTTCCGTGACCGTTCCCCGATGACATCTTGGCGTGGCACCAGCACCTGCACCGCCGCGCCCTCGATTCGACGCGTGGCCGCGATGCTACGGACGCGCTGGCCAGCGACCGTGCCGGCGCGGAGACGAGCCATCGCCGATCAGCGCTGAGCCGCGTGCTTCCCGTGCCTGGAGCGCCGCCACCGCCGCTCGCGTCTGCTCCCCGTCGCCGCCCTCCGCCTCACGGGCCGAGTGCTCGTTCCCGCGGCCGATCGCGCCGGACGCGCTCCGGAATCGCCGCGCCAATAGACCATGCGCGGCGCGGAGACCGTCAAGCGCCCGCCGTCAGCGGCGTGCAGAGGTCCGGGACCGCGACGCTCGTCGGCCGCCTCGCCCGGTCGCCGGACGCTCCAGCTCCACTCTGGCCACGGGAAAGCACTCCATCCAGGCCGCCAGTCCCCCCATGAACCGGGGGAGGCCAGCGGCGAGGGCCAGCACTTCCAGGACCTCGAGGACCTCCACCTTCGTGGCGCCATGCCGCTTCGCCACCTCGATGTGGGCGGCGATGTGCCCCTGGCCCGAGCCGAGGGCGGTGTGGACGGCGACCGAGATCAGCTCTTTCGTCTTGCGGTCGAGCCGCCGGTTGTTCGTGTAGGAGATCGCGAGCAGGTCGTTCACCGCCTTCATGAACGGCAGGTCCTCGGCCACCAGCACCTTGTGGTAGTCGAGCACGTAGCCGCGCCGCCGCGCCATCTCCTGCAGGTAGGCGCGCTGGCGGCCGACGTCACTCCGGCTCATCGGTGGGAGTCCAACGTCGCCAGCGTTTCGAGGCTCAGGAAATAGCCCAGCCCCTCGTCGATCGCCTTCCGCAACGGGTGGATCAGGACGAGCCGCGTGTAGCGCAGCAAGAGGTCGGGTTTCGCCGCGAGCTGCCGGGCCAGCTCCCAGGCCCGCGGCAACAACGCGCGCCGGGGCATGACCTCGGCCACCAGCCCGAGGTCCTTCGCCTCCGCGGCCGACAGCACCTGCCCGGTCAGCATGAGGTACCGCGCTCGGTTCAATCCCAGCAGCATCGTATAGACGACGTTGATCCCGTCGCCCGGCACGTGCCCGCCGAGCTGGAAATGCGCGGTGTCCTCGAACGTCGCGTCTTCGGCCGCGAGGACGATGTCGCACATCAACGCGAGTTCCGCGTGCCGCTTGGCCGGCCCGTTCACCACCGCGATCATCGGGATCTCGATGTCGAGGAGCCTCGTCACCAGCCGCCGGGCGTTCCAGTGGACCCGGTCCAGCCCCGCCGGCGTCAGCTCGACCCCGCCCTCTGCATACACCGTCCGGTGGGGATCGGACCGCGGGCCGATGAACTCCTCCCCGGTGCCGGTCAGGATGACGAGCCGGTTGCCCCGATCCGCTCCGACCGCGCCGAGCGCCTCGACCAGCTGCGCCTGCGGTCGCAGGCCCCACCGCAACGGGCCGCCGTCCGTGTGGAGCGTCATCTGGAGGGTGCCGTCGCGCCGCTCCATCAGGATGTGGTCATACTGCTGCGAGTACTCGTCGAAGGTGGACATGGTTTCCTCCGTGGCTGGATCGCGAGGGCCCGCGCCGCCGTTCAGCGCGCGTCGTCCGCGATCAGGCAGATGTGCTCGGGGTCGACCGACACGAACAACGTCTCGCCGACCTCGGCGGAGAAGTCGGCCGGGCTCTGGGCCTGGAGGACGCGGGACCCCGCGCGCAGCTGGACGATGGTGAGGTTGCCCTGGAACAGGACGCCGTCGACCTGGCAGCGCAGCACGTTGGCGGCCGCGGGGCGCGTGCGGTCGAGGCGGAGGTGCTCGGGGCGGATGCAGAGGAGGACCGGCCCCCCGTCGCCTCCCTCCCCGGGGACCGGGCGGCCCAGGCGCAGGGGCCCCTCGGCGACGTCCGCGGCGAGCCGCCCCACCCGGCCGCCGTCGGCGGCGACCGCAACCGTCGCCTCGAGGACGTTCGCGGCGCCGATGAACTGGGCCACGAACCGGTCAACGGGCCGCGCGTAGAGCTCCCGCGGCCGGCCCTCCTGGCGGATCCGCCCGGCGCTCATGACGATGACGCGGTCGGAGATCGTGAGGGCCTCGATCTGGTCGTGGGTCACGTAGATCGCCGTGATCCCGACCCGGTGGAAGAGGCGGCGCAGCTCGTCGCGCATCCGCTCGCGCAGCTTGGCGTCGAGGTTGCTGAGCGGTTCATCGAGCAGTAGGAGCTTCGGCTGATAGGCCAGGGCCCGGGCCAGGGCCACCCGTTGTTGCTGGCCGCCCGAGAGCTCCGCGGGGTGCCGTCCCCGGAGCTCGTCGAGCTCCACCAGGCGGAGCGCCTCCGCCGTGCGCTCGGCAGCCTCCCGCCGCGGGAGCTTCCTCGCCTTGAGGCCGTAGGCCACGTTGTCGAACACGGTCATGTGGGGCCAGAGAGCATAGGATTGAAACACCATGCCCAGGCCCCGCCGCTCGGGAAGGGTGAACAGCCCGCGCGCGACCGACGTGACCGTCTCCCCGTCGATCCGGATCTCGCCGGCGTCGGGCGCCTCCAGGCCGGCGATGCACCGCATCGTCGTCGTCTTGCCGCACCCGCTGGGGCCCAGGAGCGTCACCAGCTCGCCCTTGTCGACGCTGAACGTCACCTCCGCCACCGCCAGCGCCGGCCCGAACCGCTTCGCGAGCCCGACCACGTCGAGGTACGGCACTAAAAGGCTACGCCCCGGCCGCCCGTCAGCTTCATGAAGACGTAGGTGGCGGCCAGGATGATCACCGCCTGGACGAGGGCCAGCGCCGCCACCGCCGGCGACGGCTCGAGCTCCGAGAAGATGTAGATCGCCACCGACATCACCACCGACTGATGGGCGTAGAGCAGGCTCGCGATGTCGAATTCCCGCATGAAGATGATGAACACGATCAGCCACGCCGAGACGATCCCGGGCTTGAGCAGCGGATAGAGGACGTCGCGGAGCATCCGGAAGAAGGAGGCGCCGCCGACCCGCGCGCTCTCCTCGAGCTCCGGATCGATGGCGAGCAGGACGGAGGAGATAGGGCGGAGGGCGAAGACCTCGAACCGGGTCAGCAGGCCGGCCACGATGATCCAGACCGTCCCGTAGATCGGGGTGTGGATGTACGTCAGCAGCACGCCGACCCCGATCACGACGCCGCCGAAGGCGATCGGCATCGTGACGACGAAGTCGAGCGGGCCGCCCAGCCGGCTGCGCGAGCGATGGATGGCGTGGGCCAGCACGATCCCGATCCCCACCGCCAGGGTGGCCCCCACCGTCGAGATGAGCAGGGTGTTGACGATCGCCCGCCGGACGACCTCCGACGCGAACACCGCGCGGTAGTGGTGCGCCGTCAGCAGGCTGGGGTCGAAGCGGCCGGTCCACACCCGCGACGCCGAGACGAGGACGAGCGTCGCGATCGGCAGCACCAGGGTGAGCGTGAGGAAGCCGAGACAGAACGCGAGGGCCGCCCACCGCCAGCGCCCGAGCGGGATCACCCGCGGCGCGTAGCTCTTGCCCGTGATCGTGACGAACCGCTGGCCCCGGGTGGCGCGTTGCTGGCCGAGCCACCCGGCCAGCGTGAGGGTGACGAGGACCAGGCTCACCGCCGACGCCTTGCCGTAGTCGGGCCGGAACGCGAGGATCTCGAAGATCTGGGTCGAGAGCGTCTTGATGCGGACGGGCGCCCCCAGGAAGAGCGGGACGGCCAGGGACCCGGCCGCGGTCACGAAGATCAGGAGCAGCGCCGAGACGATGCCCGGCGCGGCCAGAGGCAAAGTGATCCGCCGGGCGGTCTGGAGGACTCCGAAGCCGGCCACCCGGGAGGATTCCTCCAGCCGAGGATCCATGCCGGCGAGCGTGGCCTTGGCGAACAGGTACATGATCGGGGTAAGGAAGAGCCCCTCGACGAAGGCCATGCCGCCCACGGTGTGGATGTCGAGCGGGGGCCGCGTGAGCCCCAGCCCGCCCACCAGGAGGCCGTTGAGGATCCCGATCTTCGGCGAGGCGAGGAACTTCCAGGCGATCGCGCCCTGGAACGACGAGATGAAGAAGGGAAGCAGGTAGAGCCGGTCGAGCGGCCGGCGCGCCGGCATGTCGGTGCGGGCGGTCAGCCAAGCCAGGGGGATCCCGAACAGGGCGGCCACCCCCGTGGCCCCGAGGGTGAAGGCCAGCGTGGTGAGCACGGCCTCCCGGATGCGGTCGTCGGTCAGGACCTCCACGTAGTTCTCGACGGAGTAGACCGTCCTGCCGCTCGGATCCTCGAGCGAGAGGCTGCCGTGGATCAGCGTGGCGACCGGGCCCAGGACCATCGCCGACGCGGCGACCCCGATGACGACCTTGATGGCCTTCTCGGGCGTCAGCCAGACCATGGCGCCGCCGCCGGCGCGACCGGGCGCACCGGCCCTAGAGACCGAAGGTCCTGATGAAGGTCTTCCGGAACTGGTCGAGCTCCTTCTGGGCGACCTTCCGGTAGTCGAACGGGATCAGGTTCAGCTTCGTGATCAGGGGGAGCAGCCGCTCGTTCGGGCTCTCGACGTCCGGCCGGAAGGAGAGATAGCCGGACTCGCCCATGAGGTACTGCTGCCCTTCCTTCGAGGCGTGGAACAGCCTGACCAGCCGGGCCGCGTTGGGGTGGGGCGCGCTCTTGAAGCTGAAGAAGCCGTCGACCACCGGCACGATCCCGTCCTTCGGATAGGCGACGCGCAGGGCAGCTTTGTTCTGGGTGACCGCCCGGTAGGCGGAGAAGGAGGTGCTCACGACGATCGGGTACTCGCCGGACACCGCCGCCTCGACCAGCGTCTCGGAGCTGACGATGAACCCCGGCTTGATCCGGGCCAGGTCCTCGAAGTACTTCGCGGACAGCTTGGTGCGGAGCACGTAGAAGTACTGAGTCCACCCCGCCGACTTCGACGCATCGCCGATGGCCACCCGGCCGACGTGCTTCGGGTTCAGCAGGTCGCCCCAGCCCTCGAGGGTGTCCTGGACCTTCTGCGGGTTCCAGATGATGACCGGCACCCACATCGTCGGCACCCAGTAGCCCGGCTCGGCGTGGATCGTCGCGTAGGCCTTCTCCTCGGGGTTCGCCCATTCCTGCAGGAGCCCCTTGGCCTTGAGCCCGAAGAGCCAGGGCCCCATGGGGAAGCGGACGAAGTCCGCCGCGAGCTTGCCAGCCTTGAGCTCGGTCTCCAACCGCCCCTGGAGATCGGCGGTCTTGTAGACCGCCTCTTCGACCGCGAAGCTCTCGGGCAGCCCGCAGTAGGCGCGGAAGTGCCGGCCGAACTTCTCGCCCAGGGAGGCCGGCGCGTAGATCACGACCTTGCCCTCCGCCCGGCTCCCCTCGATGAGCCGTGCCACTTCCTGCTTCACCGGCCCGGGCTGGAGGCGAGCGAGCGCCGGCGGCTCGGCCGCGCCCGCGGTCCGCGGCCGGACGGCGTCGGTCAGGACGTGCACCGATGTCGCACCCAGCCCGACCCTGAGGAACGTTCTCCGGTTCATGACCACTCCTCTCTGGATCTCACGCGATGACGACCCAGGCCTTCGTTCCCCTCAGAGCGCCGCGAAGCGGCGGCGCCGGATCAGCTTACCCCGGCCGGGACTTCCCACCACCCGCCCGTTCTCGTAGATCACCTCTCCCCGGGAAATGGTGACCGTCGGCCAGCCCCGCACCTCGAAACCCTCGAACGGATCGTGCCCGGCCCGGGACAGCATCGCCTTACCGACGATGGTGTGGCGCAGGCCGGGGTCGAAGACGACGATGTCGGCGTCCCCGCCCACCGCGATCGTGCCCTTGTCGGGGTACAGGCCGAAGAGCTTGGCCGGGTTGGTGGCGACCACCTCGATCCAGCGGTTCAGCGTGAGGCGTCCCCGGGCCACGCCCTCGGAGTAGAGCATCGGCACCAGGGTCTGGATGGCCGGGGCCCCGGCCGGGATCTCGGCGAAGCTCCGGCACGGGTCCGTCTTGACCTCGGTGGTGATCGGGCTGTGATCCGTGGCGACCGTCTGGATCAGGCCGCTGCGGAGCCCGTCCCAGAGCGCCTTCTGGTCCTGGGCCGTCCGGAGCGGCGGATACACCACGTACTTGCCGCTCTCGCGGCCGGGCAGCTCGTACTGCGCGTCCGTCAGGTAGAGGTAGACGGGGCGGGTCTCCACGTAGACGGGGAGGCCGGCCGCCCGGGCCGCGCTCGTCACGCCGAGGGCCTGAGCGTTCGAGAGGTGCACGATGTAGACGGGCGCCTCGGCCCCCAGGCAGAAGGAGACCGCCTCGGCGGTCGCGGCCGCCTCGGCGTGCACGGGGCGACTGAGCGGGAAGTAGCGCGGATCCCCCTTGCCCTGGGCGAGGAGCTGCTCGGTGAGGTAGCTGATCACGGGCTGGAGCTCGCAGTGGACCGTCGTGAGCGCGTCGTGCCGGCCGGCCTGGGCGATCAGGCGCATGAACTCGGCGATGCGGGCATGGAACTGCCCCCGGTGCATGAAGAGCTTGACACTCGGGAAGCCGGCGGCCACGACGTCGGGGAGCTCGGCCACCGCGTTCGGGCTCGGGTCGCAGACGGCCAGGTGGAAGCCGTAGTCGACGATCGCCCGGTCGCGGGCCAGCGCGTCGGCCGCTTCCACCGCCGCGCGCAGTGACCCACCCTCGGTCTGGCAGGCGAAGTCGATGAGGGAGGTCACGCCGCCCGCCGCCGCGGCCATCGTCCCGGAGACGAAGTCATCGGCCTTGGGCGTGCCGAACACCGGAGCCAGGTGGACGTGGGCGTCGACCCCGCCCGGGATGACGAGTTTGTCCCGGGCGTCGATCTCGCGGGCGCCGGCGGGAACGGTGCCGCCCAACTGCACCACCGTGCCCCGTTGGACGCCCACGTCCGCCTGGTACGTGTCGCCCGCAGTGACGACCGTGCCGCCCCGAATCACCAGATCCATCCGTCGCCTCCCCGCGCTCGGTGTGCGTGCCGCTGCCCGCTCCGGCAGCCGCCGCCAGCATTGCTCGGGTCACCCCGGGATGACAATAGTGCGCTCGCTCTAGCTCGGGTGAGCCCGCTCGACGTGTGCGGCGTCGCGTTCGTCCCCGAGCGGCTTGCTCCACCGCCCCGGTCCATGGCCGCGCCACCATCCTCGCTCGTCACGACCTCCGCTCAGCCACCCGGGGGACGCGGCACCGGAAGCCCACGTCTCGACGGAATTCCGCGGGTACGTGTACCAGATGGCCCGGTGGCCCTCGGCTTCCGGTGCTTGAGCGACGTCGAGGGTAGCACGACGCGGCGCCGCCGGCCCGCACTCGGCTCCAGAGCCGCGTTCATCACGAGGGGCAATCCTCATGCGTCCATCCTCCCCCGCGAGTCGCGCACCGTGCAGCCCCACGACCGGCGGGCCCCCGTGACATCCCGTCCGTCCGTCCGTTGACGCCTTGACATCGAGCCGGCGGGCCTGTATGGTGACTTCAGGTTTCAGGTTCACCCGGCTGCGATTGGAGAGATTCGAGATCAAACGCCGCGAGGACCCCGGGTCCTGCGGCGTTTTTGTTTGTCCTCCATTTCAGGAGGACGCCCCGCCATGGTGGCGGGTTTCACCGAGGCGCGAGCCTCAGAAGAAAGAGGTCGGTTCAATGGCACAGGGAACGGTCAAGTGGTTCAACGACGCGAAGGGCTACGGCTTCATCACCCAGGAGGCGGGGGAAGACGTGTTCGTGCACTTCAACGCCATCCAGGCGCAGGGCTTCAAGAGCCTTGCCGAGGGCGATAAGGTGGAGTTCGAGGTGACCAAGGGCCCGAAGGGGCTCCAGGCCGCCAACGTCCGCAAGATCTGACGCCGGAGCGGCGTCGAGTCGGGAGGCCGGGTCCCCGATCGGGGCGCAGAGTCAGGGCAAATGCCCTCTCTGCCCTGCCGATCCAGCGCGAGCTGGGCGGCGGACCCCCAGGACGAGCCCCGGCCTCCCGCCGGCGCCTGCCGGGTGAAGGAGAGCGCCGCGCCTCCGGCGCTCGAGCCCCCCACTCGGTCCCCCACAAGTGACGGGCGGCTCAAGCCGACCGGGAGCGCGTTCGTGTCAGCCCGTGGCCGAAGCAGGGCCCCGAGGGTGACAGGTTCCGCTGGGTCGCGGGACAGGAGGCATGGGAACGCCTACCGGCTCCGCGCTGCCCGGGCTCTCTTGAGCGCCTCGGGGTGCTTGGACCACCAGGTGTGGCCACAGATCCCGCACTGCAGCTCAGCGCGCTTGCCGTTCGGCCTGAGCCGCCCTGTCGCCACGATGTCCGCCACGAACTCGGGGCCGATGACGAAGGCGCGACTGCACCGCGGACAGAGGAGCCGCTCAGCACTCTTCATCCTGTCCGGAGCTGAGCGGCGGGGTCGTGGGCGGGCGGGCATGTCGGAAGAGAGTGTGGGCGTCGCCCCGACTCACTCCACCCGAAAGACGAGCCGGTGCGTGTCGGTCGCCGTCTGCCCGCTGGCGGTGTTGCCCTCGATGGACAGCACGAGCGTATTGAGGCCGGGTCCCAGCGGGATCCGCACGACCTGGTAGCCCTCCGGCTTTGGCGTGAAGCGCCCCGTGATGTTGTCGCCATTCAGCAGCGCGCTGAAGGTGACGGGCCTGACACGAGCGCCATAGAAGATGACCAGCGGGAAGCTGGTGACGCCGGCCCTGAGCCGGGTGTCGGGGCTCGTCGGGCTGGCGTACGCGAGGAATCGACTCGCTTCACCGTCGAAGCGGCCGCCGAGCGTCAGCGGGGTCCGGGCCGTGGACGCGTAGTCCAGGCGGTAGAGGTGCACGATCCCAGGCTCGGTGGGCACGTCCCGGAGCTCGGGCCGGGCGGTCGCCGTTCCGCTCCGATCCCAGGCGCGAAGATCCAGGCTGTAGCTCCCCCCGGCGGTGCCCGTCACGTGGAGTGTGTACGCGCCATCCATCGGCTGCCGGACGTCGAGCACCCTGCTCCGGCGGTCGACCCCCTCGTCCATGTAGGAAGACCTTGGGATCGTCCGGTGCGCCACCGTCGCGGTGGGGTCGAGGCCGGTGCGCCGGCCCTGCGGATCGGTCAGGATCAGGTTGCTCACCGCCTCCGCTCGGCTGGAGAGCAGGATGGTGACGCGCGAAAGATCGCGCACCTCGGCGATCGTCACCGCGGGCGTCGAGCCTGGCGCGTAGACCACCTCGTAACGATCGACGGCGCCTGGCTCCGCGGTGCGGCCCGCGTGCCGTGCGGTCGCCGGCATCCCCGCGCGATCGGGCACACGCACCCCGACGTGGTAGGGGACGCTCGGCGCCGAGGCGGTGATCTGGAGATCGTAGCGTCCTTCCACCGGTTCTCGGAGCATGAACCCGCTCTCCGCCGCCGTGCTGTGGGTCACCGCCGGCGCCTCCGAGTGCCAGGCGCCCGTCGCCGGGTCTCGTCCGAGGCGCCGCCCCCGCGGGTCGGTCAGCATCCAGCTCGTCACCGGACTCGGCGGCCGGCGGCTCGTCCTGTCCTGCTCCCCCGCGGCGACCCGGAGGACGAACGCCCGGGGAGCCAGGCGGAACGGATCCATCTCGACCACCCGGGGGGGCGGGCGTCGCGCCCGGGTCCAGACCCTGAACGTGTCGAGGATCGCCTTCAGCTCCCCCAGGTGCGCGGGCTCGCCGCGGGCCAGGAGGATGCGGCCGACCTCGTCGTCAGAGAGGTCGAGCGCGAAGATCGGTCCCCGCGGCCGCGTCTCGATCTTCCTCGGGGCGAAGCGCTCGTGGACCTCGGTCAGATGGATCTCGAAGCCGCGGAAGCCCTGCGCGGTCTTGAACGTCGAGCGCACCTCGGCCTTCGTGCAGTGGGTCGAGCTGTCGGGACCGTCCGCGATGCACTGGTTCGTTGCCACCTGAAGCGCGAAGTCCCGGGCCGACGGCGGCGTCCGGGTCTTGGCCGCCTCCGCCCGGTCGGCGCTCTCCATCTCCCGGATCTCGAGGCTGAAGAGCGCCCGCAGTCGTCGCGCGTCTCTCAGCCCGATGTCGATCCAGGGCGCGCAGGCGTCGCGGGCGCCCGAGGCCTCGAGGCTGTACGAGGGGGGATACCTGAGCTCGATGCCGCACGTCTGATCCTGATGGCTCTTCCACGGGGCCTCCGCGGCGCCGGTGCCGAGCGGCGCGGAGAGCGTGAGGACGAGAGCGCCGGCTCCGACGAGCCGAATGGAGTCCGGGATCACGGGGTGTTCGAGAAGGTTCGGCTCAAGGACACGGGCGCAGCCCACAGCGTCTGGCCGTTCCAGGTGAGCAGCGGTTGGCTCCAGCGCACGGTCACCCCGAGCGCGCTCGGCGACGCCGTGACGAGGACGTCGTCCGGGGTGAGGGGCGCGTCGGCGTGGCTGGCCCGGCTGATGACCTGGGCCTGAATGCGCCCGAGAAGGGCGCCGGGCTCGGCATCAGCGGTACGCCCGGCGGGTCGGGCGTCGACCACCACGCGCTCGATCACCTCGTTGAGCTCGAGATAGCGCCCGCCCGCCGCGACGGCCACCGAGCCGAGCCAGCCGATCACGGCCAGGACGACGCCCCAGCGCAAGAGTGTCATGACCATGGTGTTGTCTTCTCCTCGACCCGGGCCCAGGTCCTCGGCGCCCACGGTGGCGAGGCCGGCCCGGACCATGGGTACGGAACGAGGGAGTGCAGCCCCGGTGCCAACGCGCCCGCACGCGGAGAGGACCCGATGTGTCGGGGACTTGAGCTGCGCGTCACCCCGTCGACGGTCCGCGAGGCCGGGCGAGCTGCCACTTCTCGTCCAGCGGGGTCCCAGGAATGGTCGAGGCGACCCGGCTCACGCAGAGCCCGCGCCGACGAGAACCGCAGGCGTGCCGCTTGCCTGCACCGGGCGTGTGCCGGCGGTGCACCGGGGTGGGGCAGGGGCCCGCCACCCGGACCCCGCGGGATCGACAGCGCGGCGAGCGCCTGTGTCCTGACTATGCGCTTGACTCTCCCGCGCCGGCGCCCGTAGAGTTGGGCGGCCGTGAAATGGAGAGCGGTTCCGCAAGATGGAATCGGCCGACGCCGGGGGGGGCGCGCGGGCTCGGCCGGCACGAGGGCGACGGAGATCACCGGGGAGGGAGCAGACGATGATCCGGACGACGACGTCCATCGGTGTCGTGCTCGTCGTTTCAGTCCTGGCGCTGGCTTCCTGGAGCGAGGCGGCTGACCCGCCGGCGCCCGGCCTCCGTCCGGTGGCGTCGGCCAGTGTCGCCTGGGGGACCTCGAGCCAGGGCGGCCTGAGCTATCTCGTTGGCGCCGGCTCGGCGTCGGTGCTGGAGAAGCACATCAAGAACGTGAAGTTCACCGCGCTGGTCTCCTCGGGATCAGCGGAGAACGCGCGCCGGATCCAGGCTGGCGAGTTCCAGTGCGCCCAGATGACAGCCGACACGGCGCATTTCGGATACCACGGCGGACGGGAGTTCCAGCAGCCACTCGGGAAGCTCCAGTTCGTCAGCAATCTGTGGATTTCCCCGGAGAACGTGATCGTTCCCCGGGAATCGCCGATCAAGTCGCTGGGGGACCTGCGGGGCCGGCGCATCACCAGCACGCCGGGGTGGGGGGCGACGATCTTCGCTCGCTCGATCCTGGAGGCGGTCGGGCTCAAGAAAGGCGACTATGACATGGTGGTGCTCTCGGCGGCCGATGGGGCCACCTCCTTCCGCGATGGCCGGGTGGATGCCGCGATGTGGGCCTTCGGCGTGCCGACGGCGACGCTGACCGAGATCGCCCTCTCGAGAGCCATCCGCTTCATCCCCACCGACACCAAGACGGCGCAGGTCATCCGGGAGAAGTACCCGTACTGGTTTCTCTCGACGATTCCGCGCGGGGCGTACCGCGGGGTCAGCGAGGACGTGCCGACCATCGCCAACAACAACGTGTTGCTCTGTTCGGCGGACCTCCCCGACGCGCTCGTCTACAACATGACCAAGGTCATGTTCCTCCATGCCAGCGAGATCAAGCAGTCGGTTCCGGCCGCGGAAGCCCTGGGTGTCCCGGCGATGGCGGCCTGGCCGGCCATCCCCGCGCACCCGGGCGCCCAGCAGTTCTATCGTGAGGCGGGTCTGATCAAGTAGGGCGGCCGGATCGGGCGCCGCCAGATGTGGGATCGGCTGCGGTCACTCCCGGGGCTGGGGTCGGGAGCCTGGCTGGGGTGGATGACCGCCGCCCTCGCCGTCACCCTCGCGCTGTTCCACGTCGTGACCGCCCAGTTCGGCCTGTTGCCCGGCCTGAATCAGCGGATCGCCCATCTCACACTCGTCCTGGCGCTCATCTTTGTCTCGAGCGCGAGCAAGACGGCGACCGTGGGCGGGCCGCTCGGCCTCCGCCGGTCATGGCCACACCTGGGCCTGGCGCTGCTCGCCGTGGTGGCCGGCGGCTACACCTATCTGGTGGAAGAGTCGATCTCGGACTCGAGCCGGGTCGGGACGATGACGGCGACGGAGCTGGTGGTGGGCAGCATCCTCATCGTCCTCTGCCTCGAGGGCGGCCGCCAGGTGCTCGGCCTGGCGTTCCCGCTGATCGCTCTGGCGGGGATTGCCTACATCCTCGTGGGCGGCCAGTTGCCTGCGCCGCTGGGCCACCCGCCGGTATCCTTCTCGCGCGCGATCGAGTTCCTCTACTTCAGCGCGGAGGGGATCTTCGGGCTGGCGCTCGGCGTCTCGGCGACGTATCTGGCGCTGTTCATCATCTTCGGCGCCTTCATGGCCCGGTCCGGGCTGAACGACTTCACGTTCGACCTGGCTCGTGCCCTCCTGCGCCGGTCGACCGGGGGGCTGGCGAAGATCGCCGTCTCCGGCAGCGGCGTCATGGCCACCGTGACCGGAAGCGACATGGCGAATGCCGCGGCGATCGGGGCGGTCAGCATCCCGCTCATGATACGCAACGGCTATCCGCCGGCGTTCGCGGCGGCGGTGGAGGCGGTGGCCTCGAACGGGGCCCAGCTGATGCCGCCGGTGATGGGCACGGCGGCCTTCCTCATGGCCGAGATCGTGAGAGTCCCCTACGGCCACGTCGCGCTGGCCGCGGCCCTGCCGGGGGCGCTCTACTACGTCCTCGTCTACGCGATCATCCACCTCCGGGCGGCCCGGCTCGGCCTCCGCGGGAGCGACGAACCGGCCGCTCGCCCCTGGAGCATCCTGCGCGCCCGGGGGCACCTCCTGCTGCCGATCCCCATCCTGCTCTATCTCGTGACGATGGCCCAGATCTCGATCATGCGGGCGGCCTACTATTCGCTGCTGTCCGTGGTCCTCGTGACGTTCCTGCGCCGCCGGACCGGGATGAGACCGGCGACGCTGCTCCGTGCCCTGCGCGACGGGGGTCTCACGCTGACGGGGATCGGTGTGGCGTGCGCGATCGTCGGCATCGTGATGGGCGTGTTCGGGGTGACCGGGCTCGGGTTGCGGCTCTCCGACGCCATGATCCAGCTGGCGGCGGGGAATCCCGTGGTCCTCCTCCTGCTGACGGCCCTGGCCAGTCTCGTCCTCGGGACCGGGCTGCCGACGCTCCCGACCTACATCATCCTGGCCATCCTGGTGGCGCCGGCCCTCATCCAGCTGGGGATCGATCCGCTCGCGGCCCACCTGTTCATCTTCTACTTCGGCAACGTCTCCTCCGTCACGCCGCCCGTTGCCCTGAGCGTGATCATCACCGCCAATATCGCCAGGGCGAACTTCTGGGAGACGGGGTGGCTGTCGATCCGGATGTCCCTGGCCACGTTCTTGCTGCCGTTTGCCTTCGTCATCGACCCGGCGCTCATCCTCCGAGGCGATCCCGTCAGCGTGATCGTGGCGGCCGGCCTGGCCGGCGGGGGCCTCCTGGCCCTCGCGGTGGCCCTGGAGGGGTACTGGCGCCGCGAGGTGCCGATCGGGCTCCGGCTCCTGGGGGGCCTCGGAGCGACGATCCTCGTGGTGGCGAAGTTCCCGGTCGCCCTGGTGGGCGCGGCGCTGGTCGTCCCCGTTGTCTGGCATCAGTGCTGGAAACGTCCGGATCGGGTTCGACCCTAGACGGCGCCCGCGCCCTCGCCCGAGAGGGCATCGGCCAGGCGCCGCCGGCGGGATCGGCCGCGCGTGATCGAGAAGCCCGGCAGTGGGCTCAGGCCAGGCCGCGGTGCCTCGAGAGGAAGCCCCGCAGCTCCTCCGCGCACCGCTCGGGGGCGGCATCGGCGATGTTGTGCGGCAGCCCGTGGTAGACCACGAACTCGCAGTCCCGGATGCGGTCGCGGAGCACCTCGTACTGCGCCATCGAGCTGATGGGGTCGTGCTCCGGGACGACGGCGAGCGTCGGGCAGCGGATCCGCCCGAGCGCCTCCGTGAGGTCGATCGTCGCCATGAGCGACACGAACCGCGCCAGCAGCTCCGGGCTCGTCTTCGCCGATTCGTCGAGGAACCAGTCGACGAAGCCCGGCTCGACCGTCGCGAGGTCGAACCGGTCGGCGATCCGGTCGCGGAGAAATCCGCGCACCCCTTTCGCGCGGATCTCGGCGCCCCACCGCTCCGCGTCCACGTTGGAGGGCTTGAGGCCCGGTGTGCTGGCGAACGCCGCCAGCGTGCGCACGCGTTCGGGGTACCCGATCGCGACCGCCAGCGAGATGATCGCGCCGCCCGACACGCCGGCGAGGTGGAAGCGCGCGGCACCGAGGTGGTCGGCCAGCTCGATCACGTCGCGGGCGAGCCGGTCGAGCGTCAAGCCGTCCGGCCCCGGGACCTCCGACGCGCCGTGGCCGCGGAGGTCCGGGCGCACGACGCGGCAGACGCGCCCGAGGATCGGCACCCACGCGTAGAAGCGTCGGGCGCTACCCATCCCGGCGTGCAGCAGGAGGAGCGTCTCCGGCGGCTTCCACGGGTCGGTGAAGTCGTCGACCAGGTACTCCAGCCGCAGCCCATCGCTCGCCGCGAAGCTCGGCATGCTCCCCTCCTCCATCGGATCCGCGCCGCGGGTGCCGCGATGCGACGCGCGTCGAAACGCGGGCCCAGCTCGGCCGGGCACCGGGCGGCCCGGTGCCGGTCGAGGTCTTGACTCCTCCAGGAGTTCCCCGTACAGTGTGGCATCCGCAATACGGAGATAATCTCCGTATCTTGGAACCCCCGTCAAGGGGGCAGGAGCCAAGGAGCACGCGGTGAACCAGCGGCAACTGGGGGTCCTGCTGCTCATCGTCGCCGGCGGCGCGGGGGCCGGTCCTGCGTCCCCACGCCCGTGCCACGGCGCGGCGGAGCCCCGATGGCCCTCCGCCTAGAGGGCGTCTCCAAGACGTACGGCGCGGCGCACGCGGAGACCGAGACCGCCGCCATCGCGAACATCGACATGGTCATCAACGACCACGAGTTCGTCTGCGTCGTCGGTCGCAGCGGGTGCGGGAAGACGACGCTGCTCCGGATGGTGGCTGGGCTCACCACGCCCACCGCCGGGCGGATCGTGCTCGACGACAGGCCGGTGCGGGGACCGGGGCCGAATCGGGGCGTGGTGTTCCAGGACTACGCGCTCTTCGCGTGGCGTACGGCCGCCGAGAACATCGCGTTCGGTCCGAAGATGAAGGGCCTGTCCGTTGCGGAGCGTGACAGGATCGTCAAGCGATACGTCAAGCTCGTCGGACTGGAGGGTTTCGAGGACCGCTATCCCTCCGCGCTGTCGGGCGGAATGCAGCAGCGCGTGGCCGTGGCACGCGCTCTGGCCAACCAGCCGGCGGCGCTCCTGATGGACGAGCCGTTCGCCGCGGTCGACGCGCTGACGAGGGCCTCGCTCCAGGAGGAGCTGACGAAGATCTGGCTCGCGGAGCGGCCGATGGTGCTGTTCGTCACGCACAGCGTCGACGAAGCCGTCTTTCTCGCCGATCGCGTCGTGGTGCTCGGGGACCGTCCCTCGGTGATCGTGGCCGAGTTCCGCGTGAACGTCGATCGCCCCCGGCGCTGGAAGGAGCTGATGGACGACCCGGCGTTCAGCGACCTTCGGCACCGGGTCCTGGAGGCGATCGGGCAGGCGGCCGAGACGGCCAACGGAGGAAGCCATGGCTAGCGGGAAGGCGACGGTTTCCCCGGCGGGTATCGCCCCTCGGCCTGGCGCCGCCGCCCGCCCCCCCCGACGGGCGCTCTCGACCATCGGCACGCTCGTGCTGGGTCCGTTCGTGCCCCTCCTGATCGTCTGGGAGGTCGTGGCCGACCTCCGGATCTACCCCGCGTACCTCTTCCCCGGCCCATCGGCGGTGGGCATGGCGTTCTGGGAACTCGCCGCATCGGGCGCCCTCTGGCCCCACATCGCCGACAGCCTGCTGCGCGCCGTGCTCGGGTTCGTGGCTGGCGTCGCGATCGCGCTCCCCCTGGGGCTCCTCATGGGCATCAGCCGTCCGATCGCCCGCTACTTCAACCCCCTCGTCATCTTCTTCCAGGCGATTCCCGGTCTCGCCTGGATCCCGCTCGTCATCCTCTGGCTCGGCATCGGCTACAAGGCCGTGACCTTCATCATCTTCATCAGCGTGTTCTTCCCGGTGCTCCTCAATACCATCGTCGGCGTGAGGGCGATCCGGGCGACGGTCATCGAGGCCGCCCGGACCCTCGGCGCGTCGCGTCTGGCGCTGGTCCGGGAGATCTACATCCCCGGCGCCCTGCCGTCCATCATGGCCGGCTTCCGTCTGGGCTTCGGCTTCGGGTGGCGCGCGCTGGTGGCGGGCGAGATGATCGCGTCCTCG
>JACPIQ010000077.1 GCA_016188005.1 Candidatus Rokuibacteriota bacterium
TCTTCGTGGGGCTCGGCTGGGTGCTGGGCGTCCAGGGGGCCGCGGCGGTCGAGTCGCTTGGCTGGGTCAGCGCGCTATTGCTCGTGGTGGCCCTCGGCGCGCTGGCCGGGGTGGTCGGCTACCGCCTCCGGCGCCGCGCCCCGCAGCGCGTTAGCGGCCGGCGCTCATCAGCTCGTCCTCGGTGAGCAGCGCTCGCCGCATGTTCGACGTGAGGGCGCTCGAGGCATTGACCGCGCCGTGGCCCGCGGCGCATCATTGCCCCGCACAAAGAGGCCTGTGGTCGGTCAGTCGCGGGCGAGGTGCGGGCGCCAGGATTCGGGGAACCGCGATGGAGCTCGAGCGTGTGTGGACGGATACCGCCGCCGGAGCGATGCACGCTCGGGTCGGCGGAGACCCCGTTTCGGGCAATCCCGTGGTGCTCGTCCACGGGATGGTCATCTCGAGTCGCTACATGGTGCCGACCGCTCTCGAGCTCGCCCCGCTGTGCCCCGTCTACGCGATCGATCTTCCCGGCTACGGCGACAGCGTCAAGCCCCGGGCGATGCTCGGCTTGAGCGAGCTCGCGGATGCGCTGGCGGCCTGGATGGACGCCATGCGGTTCCGGTCTGCGCATCTCGTCGCCAACTCCTTCGGCTGCCAGGTCCTAGCGGAGTTCGCCCTGCGGCACGCCCATCGGGTGGACCGGTTGGTCTTTCAAGGGCCGACCGTCGATCCGAAGGCACGAACGGTGCGCCAACAGCTCGCCCGTCTCATCCGGAATTCGTCGTCGGAAGGGCCGGGGCTGGGCTGGATCACCGTCGTTGACTACGTGAAGGCGGGGCTGCGGAGGATCCGCGCGACCATACGGATGGCGATAGAGGATCGCATCGAAGACAAGCTGCCCCGAATCTCCGCCCCGACTCTCGTGGTGCGGGGCGGGAAGGATCCGATCGTTCCCCAGCAGTGGGCGGAAGAGGTTGTCCGCCGATTACCGAGGGCGGAGCTACGGGTGCTCCCCGGCCTCGGACACACGATCAACTACACCGCGCCCAAGCAATTCGTCGCCGCCATGCGCCCGTTCCTGCACCTGTGAGCGGGTGATGTCCGAATACGTCGATTACCTCGCCGATTTCGATTCCGCCACCGGGATGCTTCGCGCGCTCGCCGCGTACCTGCGGGGCGAGGACCTTCCGCTGCTCGGCGCGATGCCCCGATCGAGAGCGCCGCTCATGAAGCTGGTCGCGTCGGCGGTCAACCGCTTGCCCACGCCACTCCAGGAGCAGGTCTACATCTGGAGCGGCTGGATGGAGGCGGTGTCGCCGCGGAGGCTCGCGGCCGTGAGCGGCGACGAGGTCTCGACCTGGATGGCGAGCTTGTATCCGCGACGACAGTATCCGGCCGTCGTCATCGGATCGTCCAACGGCGCCGCGGTCCATCTGTGGGCCGCGCTCGGCGTCCCGTGGCTGCCGCAGACGTTCCTGGTGCCGGTCGCGCGATCGGGTATCCCTCCGGACGAGCCCGCTGAAGAGATGCGATGGGCGGAGCCCCATGCCGAGACCGTGCTGCAAAGGAACCCCGATCTCGAGCTCCATCACATGCACGATCCCGTGCAGGACCGGCTGATGGTCCAGCGCATGAGCTACTTCCGGTTCAAGCGGCGAACCCTGGGCGCGGCCTATGAGGGCTTCCTCCGCGAGTGTCTCGCGCCGGGCGGGACCATCATCGTGATGGAATGCGGGCTCCAGTGGCCGACGACGCGCCGTGGCGATCGGCACGTCTTCCAGTTCGGAGCGCTCGGCGGCGCCACGGTCGACGAGATGATGCGCGGCGGAGACCGCGTCGAAGCCTACCTGCGGCGCCACCGGTCTCCCAGGATGCGATGGGAACCGCCGGCGGCCGAGGGCACGAGCCCCGAGGCCGAGTGGGGCTTCGCGCCGTCGCTTCGAGAGGATGTGGAGCGCTTCGCGCGGCGCCATGGCCACCGCGTCCGGCGTGTCATGTTCGAGCAGCCGGAGGATGTGAGTCCGATGGTGGCCGACCTGTACCGGTGGTGGTATCAGCGGCTCGGCGTCGCGGACAATCGTCTCGTTGTCGATTCCTTCATCCTGATGGAACCCTACTGGACGATCCGTACCCGCTCCGTCCCGTTCTGGATGGTCTTCAACACCGAGGGCTCGCTCCAGGCGCTCGAGCGCTATCTTGGCCGGGCACCCGCGTTTGACGAGCTGCTCCTCACGCTCTTCTCGCACGGCGTCGACTCCATCGGGCTGGTGCCGATCGCTCGATGGCGCGCGCTGTTCCCGCGGGCCCGGAAACGCGGAGACTTCATCGGCGTCGACGAAGCGTCCTTCCCTCGGGACTTCGCGGTGTTTGTCCGGTACCACTTCGATTTTCTTCGCAAGATCTCGGCGCGCCACCCGAGCCTGCCGGCCCTGACCATCACGGAGCTGAACGAGTTCCTGAGTCAGACCCGTGACCGATACCGGATCGCGTGGCTGGATTGAGCCAGTGGCATCGGCCCCGTCACCGCGGCCCCTTCCTCGCCGCCATCGACGACGCCAGGCGCTTCCGCCCCACGCGTGAGATCGAAGCCTCCCTCGGCCTCGTGCCCCGCGAGTACAGCTCCGGCGAGACCCAGCGCCGCGGGCCGATCACCAAGGCGGGCCACTCCCGCGCCCACTGGCTGCTCATTCAAGCCGCGATCTCGATCCTCCGCCGCCTGCCCTGTGGCCGAGGCGCAGAGCCGCCGCCGGAACCTGCGGACCGGCTGGTGGTTCCCCTGTGCCTCGGCGGATCAGGTCAAACTTACAGGCCGTGGGTAAGCTTTACGGGGCCGGGGACGCAGTCGAGCGAGCGTCCGGCGCTCCCCGATGTCAAGCGATTCCGCCGCCTTTTCGGGAGGTTCCGCTCTCCCAGCCTGGAATCCGGCGGGTGGCACACCCATTGCGGCTCCTGCGGGTAGCAGGGGCAGCCCGGGAGCAGAGACAACATTCACACCCATCACGGATACGGAGGCGACACATGGGCATGAGGCATATCGTCATCACCGCGGCCGCCCTGGTGACCGCAGTGGCATCCGTCGCGACGCCTGCACAGGCCGCCGAGCAGAAGGGCTCGAGCACGATGCAGCAGGCCAAGACGGGCGTGAGCGATTCCTGGGTAACCGGGGCGTGAGCGATTCCTGGGTAACCGCGAAGACCAAGATCGCCCTGTTCGGCGACGACCGTGTCAAGGGCACCCAGATCAAGGTGGAGACCAGCAAGGGCGTCGTCGCCCTCCGCGGCAAGGTGGATTCCCAGGAAGCCAAGAGCGCTGCGACCGAAGTTGCCAAGGGCATCGAAGGCGTCAAGACCGTGAAGAACGATCTGCAGGTCGTGTCGCCCGGCGCCCGCAAGGCGGTGGACACGAGCGACAAGGACATCAATACGCGCGTCGAGGAGCGCCTGAAGAAGGACGCGGCCCTCAAGTCGGCCAAGATCTCGGCTCGGACCGACAAGGGCATGGTCACGCTGACCGGCGATGTCCGGGACATCACGACCAGCGCGCGCGCCTCGGAGCTGGTCCGTCAGGTGCCGGGCGTCCATGCCGTGAAGAACGAGCTGTCGGTCAACCCAAGATGAGCGGCCAGCGCGCCGACACCGGAAGCACGGGCGTGACTGCAGCGAGCGCGTCCAGCGGGCGCTGAGGACCCCTGCACGGCGGCGCCATATCTCGACACGGCAAAAGACAGGAGGAAACCATGCTGTACTACGCGCTGGTGTTTCTCGTGGTCGGATTGATCGCCGGGGCTCTGGGCCTCTTCGGGATCGCTGCCGTGGCCACCCAGATCGCCTGGATACTGTTCCTGATCGGGGTGATCTTCCTCGTGGTGCATCTCGTCACGGGCCGAAGCACCCGGGTACTATGACGGCCGTCGGCCGGAGTGCGGGCGAGGCCCAGGGTCTCGCCGTGCTCGCGAGGAGATCCTTCAGATCCGGGGATCTCGTGAACTCAGCTGAATGAGCCGACAGCGCATCGTGATCATCGGCGCCGCCCTGGCCGGGGCGACCGCGGCTGCGACGCTGCGGGAGGAGGGCTTTGACGGCCAGGTGCGGCTGATCGGCGCGGAGTCCCGGCCGCCTTACAATCGCCCGCCGCTGTCCAAGGGGTACCTGCGCGGCCAGGAGGCGTTCGAGGACGCGCTCGTCAAACCCGTGGACTACTACGCCGCGCAGGACATCGAGCTGAGGCTCGGCGTACGCGCGGCTGCCATCGACGCCGGCCGGAAGCTCGTGACGCTCGAGGGCGGCAAGCAGGTTGCCTACGACCGGCTGCTGGTGGCCACCGGCGGGCGCAACCGAACGCCGCCCGTGCCCGGCGCCGACCTCGAGGGCGTCCTGCAGCTGCGCACCGTCGAGGACTGCGAGCGGATCCGCGCAGCCGCCCGGCCTGCGTGTCGCGCCGTCGTGGTCGGGCTCGGCTTCATCGGCTCGGAGGTGACGGCTTCGCTGCGCCAGCTCGGCGTGGAGGTCGTGGCGATCGAGGGCTACCGGGTGCCGCTGGCCCGCGTCCTCGGCGAAGAGGTCGGGGGGGTGCTCGCGGACATCCATCGCGAGAAGGGTGCGGAGCTGGCGCTGGAGGACTCCGTCACTGCCTTTGAAGGCTCCGGCCGGGTCGAGCGCGTGCGCACCACGAAGGGGCGGCTGTTCGAATGCGACCTGGTGGTGGCCGGGATCGGGATCACGCCCAACAGCGAGCTGCTGGCGGCGGCCGGGGCCGCCGTCGACAACGGTGTGCTCGTGGACGAGCGGTGCCGGACCTCGCTGCCCGATGTCTACGCCGCGGGGGACGTGACCAGCCACCTCCACCCGATCTTCGGCCGCCTGCGCGTGGAGCACTGGAACAACGGGCAGCAACAGGGACGCGCCGCGGCCCGGTCGATGCTCGGCGCGGAGCGGCCCTACGACTATCTCCATTCCTTCTGGTCCGACCAGTACGAGCACGTCATCGAGTACGTCGGCTTCGCGGCCCGTTGGGACCGCCTCGTCTTTCGCGGGTCGCTCGGGAGCCGCAGATTCCTGGGCTTCTACCTGAAGGAGGGGCTCGTGCGCGCGGCAGTGGGCCTCAACCGCGGCGCTGAGGCCATCGAGGAGACGACGGATGGGGACGTCGCCGGAGCAGATCCACAATGTCGACGCCCACTGTCAGCCGCAACCGTGGGCGGCCTGAGGCGACGAAAGGATCATGGCGGATCGTCATTCGTCATATCCGCCGCTCGCTGACTATGCCATCATCGGCGACTGCCGCTCGGCGGCGCTGATCTCGCGGAACGGCTCTGTCGACTGGCTGTGCCTTCCGCGGTTCGATGGGCCGTCGCTGTTCGGCGCACTGCTTGACCGGCGTCGCGGCGGCTCGTTTGCGGTCCACCCGGCCGCATCATTCACCACTCGCCGGCGGTACCTCGAGCGGACCAACGTCCTGGAGACGACGCTCGCCACCGACGGTGGAACGGCGCGCCTGGTGGACCTCATGCCCGTGGCGTCCGAGGAGGAGAAGCGGCGCCAGCTCGCGCCGGAGCATGAGGTCCTGCGCATGCTCGAGGGCGTGGACGGAGAGGTCGACCTGCAGATTCAATGCGACCCTCGGCCGCACTACGGCGCGCTCATCCCTGCGCTCGACGATCGTGGCCCCCTCGGCTACTGCTTCCAGTATGGCGCCGAGGCGCTGGTGCTCCGGAGCGACATCCCGCTCGAACGCGCTCCCAGTCAGCCGGGCCTCCGCGGCCGTGTCAGACTCCGGCGGGGCGAGCGCCGCTTCATATCGCTCGCGTACGCGCACCGCGAGCCCGCGGTCCTTCCGCTCTTGGGCGAGGCGGCCGAGCACCGGCTCGCGCAGACTATCCAGTGGTGGCACGGCTGGGCCTCACGCTGCCGGTACGATGGAGTGCACCGTGACGCCGTCGTCCGCAGCATGCTGACGCTCAAGCTGATGTCCTACGCCCCGTCCGGCGCCGTGATCGCGGCACCGACCACGTCCTTGCCCGAGCGCATCGGCGGCGTTCGCAATTGGGACTACCGCTACTGCTGGTTGCGCGATGCGTCCCTCACCATGCGAGCGCTCATGGACCTCGGCTACGACGACGAGGCTCGCGCCTTCCTCGCGTGGATGCTCCACTCGACGCGACTCACGTGGCCCGAGCTCAACATCCTCTACGATGTCCATGGCGACACACATCTGCCGGAGCGCGAGCTGGACCATCTCGAGGGCTACGCCGAGTCGCGACCGGTACGCGTCGGCAATGGAGCAGCCGACCAGCTGCAGCTCGACGTCTACGGCGAAGTCGCCGACGCGGTGTTCGAGTTCGTTCGACGCGGCGGCCGCCTCGACCGCACGACCGCGCGCCTGCTTGTTGGGCTGGGCCACACAGTCTGCCGGCGGTGGCGCGAACCGGACGAGGGCATCTGGGAGGTACGCGGTGGTCGCCGCCACCACACGTACTCGAAGGCCATGTGCTGGGTGGCCCTCGACCGGTTGATCCGCCTCAGCGAGGCCGGGCATCTCAAGGCGCCGATCAGCACGTTTGCTCCGCAGCGGGACGCCATCCGCGCGGCCATCGAGGCGCGAGGCTACAACCGAACGCTGCGCAGCTACGTGAGCGTGTTCGACGGCGACGATCTCGACGCGAGCCTGCTGCTGCTCGCGAGATACCGGTACGCGGAACCGACGGCGCCCCGGATGATCGAGACGTGCGAACGCGTCCACGAGCGGCTCGGCGTCAACGGGCTCCTGTATCGCTATCTCGTCGAGGACGGCCTCCCACCGGGGGAAGGCGCCTTCGGCATCGCCAGCTTCTGGGGGATCACCTGCCGGTGTTTGCAGAGCGACCTCGACGGCGCCGCGTCGGCACTGGCCCGCCTCTGCTCGCTCGCGAACGACGTCGGCCTCTTCGGCGAGGAGATCGACCCGGCCACAGGGGCACAGCTCGGCAATTTCCCCCAAGCCTTCACCCACGTCGGGCTGATCGACGCGGCCTTGGCGCTCGGCATTGCAAAGCAGCAGCGTCGTGAGCAGCCGGCCCGCGTCCGCTCCAGCGACCCTGGAGCCGCGGGATGAACGTCCCCGCGGTACTGCTCTGGGGATTCGTCGCGACCATCGTCTTGACGACTGTCATGGCGGCAGCTCAGGGCCTCGGTCTCTCCCGGATGAGCATCCCGTTCATGCTCGGCACGATGATGACGCCGAACCGAGACCGTGCTCCGCTGTTGGGCTTCGTGATTCACCTGCTCAACGGCTGGGGCTTCGCGTTCATCTACGCCTTCGCATTCGAGAGCTGGGGCCGGGCCACGTGGTGGCTCGGAGCCGGAATCGGCCTCGTGCACGGCCTCGCCGTGCTGGTGGCAGTGATGCCGTTGCTACCCGGGCTCCACCCGCGGATGGCGAGCGAGCACCGCGGCCCGGAACCCACGCGCGCGCTCGAGCCTCCCGGTTTCATGGCGCTGAACTATGGGCAGCGCACGCCGTTGCTGACGCTCGTCGCGCACGTCTTCTACGGCACGATCCTCGGAAGCTTCTACGCCGTGAGCGCGTAACAGCGGCGCTGGCCGGTCGGTCGGCCACCGCGTGCGGCGCGCGCTTGCGCAGCGGCAGCAGCAGCGACACCGAACGACGAGGAGCTCCCCGCCAGCCGCCACTCCGCGAGGACCTGGAGAGCCATCGCCCGCATCCCGCCCTCGGCGCCATCCCCGCGCAGCGGGCGACGAACCAGCCCTCGCCCGCTCGCCTCGCCTCGCTCAAGCCGACCGCCACAGCCTGTTGCGGCGCGCGGGGGACGCTACGGCCCAGCGTGCCGCCTGCGGGCGGTCGGGTCATCTACTTCCCTCCCGACGGGACAAGGCTGCTGCTCCGCGGCCCGTAGCTGAGATCGTTCCTCACGGCTCGGACGCCCGGCACGTCGCTCAGAACCTCCGATGCCCGCGAACTCAGCGCGAGGCTCTTCACCTCGCCCGTCAGCGTCACGATGCCGGAGTCGACGCGCGCGTCGATCTTCGCGCTCTTGAGCTGGCGGTCCGCCCTCAACCGCTGCTTGACCATGCTCGTGATCGCCTTGCCGTCGGTATCGACCTTCGGGCGGTCCGCCGGGGGCACGACCTGGAGCTCGTTGCGCACGCCCTGGACGTGCTCCACGCGCTTCGTGATCTCGGATGCCGCCGCCTTGGCCTCCTCCGAATCGACCTTGCCTCGCAGCATGACCGTTCCACCCTTGGTCTCGGCGCTGATCTGACGCCCCTTGACCCGCTCGTCGGCGAAGAGCGCGATCTTCGTCTTGGAGGTCACCCAGGAATCGGTGACCTTCGTCTTGCCCTCTCGGGCCATGCTCTTGAACTTGCTACCGGCCTTGTCGGCCGTCTGCTCCAGTCGCTCGGCCGTGCTCGGCTTCTCGGTGGTGCTCTGGGCCAGCGTGGACGCCGGCGCGCCGGCCAGGATCGCCGCGGCCAGCGCGACGCTCGTGAGAGTCCGACAACGCGTTGTCGTCGTCCTCCTTCGGC
>JACPIQ010000078.1 GCA_016188005.1 Candidatus Rokuibacteriota bacterium
CTCACGTGGGCGATGCTGCCGCCCCCGGCGCCGATCTCGACGAGGTCGACCATGGGGATCTTCAGCGGGATCCCGCTGCCCTTCTTGAAGCGGTGGATGCGCGCCACCTCGCACTCGGAGGTCTTGCCCGCCTGGCCGTCGCTGATGACGCAGCACTTGGCCGTGGTGCCGCCCATGTCGAAGGCGAGCAGGTCGGCGGCGTCGAGGCCGCGGGCGAGGAACTCGCCGGCCGTCGCGCCGCCGGCGGGCCCGGACTCGATCACGCGCACGGGGTAACGCTGCGCGGCGTCCACCGACGTGACGCCGCCGCTCGAGAGCATGATGTACAGGCGCCGCCGGAATCCGGCCCGCTGGAGCTCCTCGATCAGCGTGGCCAGGTACCGCGCGGCGATCGGCTTGACGTATGCGTTAGCGAGCGTCGTACACGTGCGCTCGTACTCCCGGATCTCGGGCAGGACGTCGGACGAGAGCGAGACGAAGAGGCCCGGCGCGACCTCGCGCGCCAGGGTCTCGAGGGTCTGCTCGTGCACGGGGTTGGCGTACGCGTGCAGGAGGGAGACCGCGATGGACTCCACGCCGTCGGTGGCCAGGGCCCGCAGCTCGCGCCGCGCGCCCTCCTCGTCGAGCGGGCGCAGGACGCGCCCGTCGCTGTAGACGCGCTCGGCCACTTCCCGGCGCCAGCGGCGGGGGGCTAGCGGGCGGGGGAACTGCGCCCAGATATCGTAGACATCATAGCGCTTCTCGCGCCCGATCTCGACGATGTCGCGGAAGCCCTCGGTGGTCACGAGGGCGGTCGGCGCGCCCTTCCGCTCGATGATGGCATTGATCATCAGCGTCGTGCCGTGGACCACCCGGTCGAGGTCCGAGGCGAGCCCCGGACGCTGCGCGGCGAGGCGCCCCACGCCTTCCATCACCGCCCGCGTGGGGTCGTCCGGGGTGGTGAGGCACTTGTCGACGACGGTGTCGCCGGTGTCGAGATCCACGAGAATGAAGTCGGTGAAGGTCCCGCCGATGTCGCAGCCGAGGGCATAGCGTGTCATGCAGTCAGTCTCCGCTTGGAGGAATCAGCGCGCCCGCTCCAGCGCCGAGCGCGGGATGCCGGCGCGCGCCGTGAGCGCGACGGCGCCGGCGATGGCGCCGACGGCAACCAGGTTGACGACGAACCCGGGGTGCAGCATCGCGACCGCGCTCGCCACGAGGAGGCCGCGCTCGACCCAGCCGGGCCGGCCGAGCGGCGTCCAGCCCTGCAGGCCCAGCACCAGCGCGGCGACCTGGACCAGGCTGAGCAGGACCGCGAGCACGATGTCGGTCACGCCGACGCCCAGGATGAGGAGCGCCGGCTTGTAGACGAAGAGAAAGGGGATCAGGTAGCCGGCGGCGCCGATGCGCATGCCGGCATAGCCCGTGCGCATGGGGTTGGCGCCCCCGATGCCGGCCGCCGCGTAGGAGGCGAGCATGACGGGCGGCGTGATCGCCGAGATGTTCGCGAAGTAGAAGACGAACAGGTGCGCCGCGAGCGGGTTGACGCCGAGCTTCGTGAGGGCGGGGATCGCGAGTACCGCGGTGGTGATGTAGGCCGCCGTCGCCGGCAGGCCCATGCCGAGGATGAGGCAGAGGACCATCACCAGCACCAGCCCAACGAACACGTATCCGCCCGACAGCCCGATGAACGCCGTGCCCGCCTTCAGCCCGAGCGCGGTGTACATCACCATGGCGATGATGACGCCCGCGCAGGCGCAGGCCATGGAGAGCCCCGCGGTGGCGCGCGCCGCCTGATCGAGCGCCTCCCACAGCCGGCGCGGCGTCAGCGCGGTCTCGCGGCGCAGGAAGCTCAGGACGACGACGCAGGCCATGCCCAGCAGCACCGCCCGGACGGCAGAGTAGCCGGTGACGACCTGCTGGATGATGACGACCAGCGGGAGGACGAGGTACCCGCGCTCGAGCATCACCGTCCGGAGCCGCGGGATCTGTTCCGGCGGCAGGCCACGGAACCCGCGCTGATCGGCGTGGGCGTGCACGGCCATGAAGAGCGCCACGTAATAGAGGATGGCGGGGATGGCAGCGGCGAGCGCCACGGTGAAGTACGGCAGCCCGACGATGTCGGCCAGGATGAAGGCCGCGGCGCCCATGACGGGGGGCATGAGCATGCCGCCTGTGGAGGCCACGGCCTCGATCGCGGCTGCCATGGGGGCCTGGAAGCCGAGCCGCTTCATGAGGGGGATGGTGAGCCAGCCGTCGACGATGACATTGGCGACGGCGCTGCCGGAGACGGTGCCGAAGAGCGCGCTGGAGATGCAGGACATCTTCGCGGGTCCGCCTGTGAACCGCCCGGCCACGCTCTTGGCGAGGTCGAAGAAGAACTGCCCTGCCCCTGACTTCTCGAGAAGGGCGCCGAAGACGATGAACAGGGTCACGTAGGTGGCCATGACGCGCACGGGCACGCCATAGATGCCCTCCTCGCCCACGAAGACCGTGTCCACGAGCTTCTCGATGGACAGGCCCCGGTGCCCGAGCCAGCCCGGGGCGAGCGCCCCGAAGTAGCCGTAAAGGAGGAAGACGACGGCCAGGAGCGTGACGCCCAGGCCGATGGAACGCCGGGTGGCCTCGAGGACGAGGAGGATGAAGAGCGCGCCGACCCACACGTCGGTCGAGGTGATGTCGCCGGTCCGGAGCGTGAAGGCGTCCCAGTCCCACACGGCGTAGGCGGAGGCGCCGAGCGAGAGCCCGGCGAGCGCGTAGTCGACGAGACGCCCCACGCCCCCGAGGGACGCCCCGCGGCGGTACGGGGTGATCAGGAAGACCAGGCACAGAAAGAAGCCCACGTGGACGCCGCGCTGCGCCGACCACGTCCCCGTCACGCCCGTATAGAGGTGGAAGAGGCTCGCGAGCACCGCGAAGACCGAGATCCACCACGCGGTGCGCCCGCTGCCGACGACGGGGTCGTCGGACACGGGGAAGCCGGGATGCTTCGTCGCCGGGTCCACGGGGCTCCTCATGCGCCGGGGCCGGTGCTACTTCACCAGGCCGATCTCCTTGTAGAACTGCTGCGCGCCCGGGTGCATGGGCACCGACATCCCGAGCACGGTGTTCTCCTTCGGGAGCATCGCCTTGTACGCCGGGTAGGCGTCGGCCAGCCGCTGCCGCTTCTCGTAGAGCGCCTTCGTCACCTTGTACACGACGTCCGCGGGCAGGTCGTCCCGCGCCACGATGCCGCTCCAGCTCGCGATGGTGGGCACCGGCGCGTCGACGCCTTTGTAGACGCCCGCCGGGAACTCGGACCGCACCCAGCCCGGGTATTTCTTCTCGAACGCCTGGATCTTGTCCTCGGCGATCGGGAGCATGCGCAGGGGGAAGAGGGCGGCGATCTGCTGGTAGGAGGAGTGGGGGATGGCCGACGTCGACGACAGGGC
>JACPIQ010000079.1 GCA_016188005.1 Candidatus Rokuibacteriota bacterium
AGCGGCGCGCCGAGAGCCGCGGTCACCATTTCCGCTCCGACTTCCCCGAGCCCGCCAGCTCCCCATCCTCCGGCGAGCCCCGGCAGGCCACGACCGCCGGGGCTGCCGGAGCTCGGGAGTGACGCATGGACGAGCCGGTGAACGCTCAGCCGATCGTGGTGCACGTGCAGCGGGCTCCCAAGGGCGAGCCGCAGCTCTGGGAGCGATACGAGCTGCCGGGGGATGAGGCCACCACGGTCTTCATGGCCCTCCGTTCGATCTACGAGACGCTCGACGGCACGCTCGCCTTCCGCAACTACACCTGCTGGAAGGGGCTCTGCCGCGCCTGCGAGGCGACCGTGGGGGGCCGGCCGGTGAAGGGCTGCCTCGCGGTGCTTGAGCCCGGGGGCGAGTACCGGATCGAGCCGCGCGAGGAGTGCGTCGTCCAGCGCGATCTCTTCGCGCCGGGGCGGCGGACGGGGCAGGGGACGAGCCCGTGACGGTCTCCGCCAAGGCGCATCTCCCGCTTCCGGTTACGCCCGTCTTCCGCGAGCACCCGGCAGGGTCGCTCGTGACTGACGACATCACCTATTCGGAGTTCCGACGGCAGGCGCGGGCGCCGCGGCAGGGGACGTCTCGGGGGCCGACCCGGTCCTTCGACGAGGTGAATCCGGGGCTCTCGCTGCAGGACACGCGGAGGGAGGCCGGGCGCTGCTTCCACTGCGGCCGCTGTACCGGCTGCGACCTCTGCCGGCTCATGCGCCCCGAGGTCGTGGCGATTGCCGCTCCGGCACCGCGTCACTTCCAGATCGATCTCGCGTTCTGCAAGCGCTGCGGTATCTGCCTCTGGGCCTGCCCGCGCGGGGTGATGACGGCCGATGGGAACGTTGTCGCCAGCTGAGATCCTCAGACTTGACGGCAGCGTCGCCATCGTCACCGGCGGCGGGCGCGGCATCGGTCGCGCCATCGCCCGGGCACTCGCGGCGGCCGGCGCCCGCGTCGTGGTGACCGCTCGCACTCGGAGTGAGCTCGACGTGACTGTGGAGGAGATCCAGTCGGTGGGCGGTGAAGCTCTCGCGGTCGCGGCGGACGTCAGGCGCTCGACGGCCGTCGACGCGATCGTGACAGCCACGCTGGACGCGTTCGGCACGCCCGACATCCTCGTGAACAACGCGGGCATCCAGCTCACGCGGAAGCCCTTCGTGGAGGTCACGGAGGAGGAGTGGCTCGCCGAATTCGACGCGAACGTCCACGGGGTGTTCCGGTGCTGTCGGGCGGTCGGCCCCTTGATGCTGGAGCGGGGGCGGGGCGCTGTCGTCAACATCGCCTCGACCGCCGGAGCCGTGGGACGCGCCGGGCTGGTCGGGTACACCGCGGACAAGGGCGCGGTGATCCAGCTCACGCGGTCCCTCGCGCGGGAGTGGGCGCCCGCCGGCATCAGGGTGAACGGCATCGGCCCCGGCTGGATCGACACCGCGGCTGCCGCGCAGGTGGCGTCGACTGCCGACCTCAGGGCCCGGCTGCTCGCCCAGGTTCCGCTCGGCCGGATCGGCCGGCCCGAGGAAGTCGCCTGGCTCGCGCTCTATCTCGTCTCTCCGGCGGCGGCGCTCGTCACCGGGCAGACCTTTTTCATCGACGGAGGGCTGATCGCTTGACGCTCACTGTCGGCATCGATATCGGCGGCACCTTCACCGACCTGGTCGCGTTCGACGGCGAGACCGGCGCCATCGAGCTGGGGAAAGTCCTGACCACGCCGGCCGATCCGTCCGTGGGCGCCCTGGAGGGACTCCGCCAGCTGCTGAACCGTCTTCGTCGCCCCGCCGGGGACATCGGCAACTTGCTGCATGCCACCACGCTGGTGACCAACGCGATCATCGAGCGTCGCGGGGCCGTGACGGGCCTCATCACCACCCGGGGCTTCCGCGATCTCCTCGAGATCCGCCGCGAGAACCGCTACGACATGTACGACATCGGGCTCGAGATGCCCAGGCCGCTCGTGCGGCGCCGCCTGCGGCGCGAAGTGCACGAGCGCGTCCTGGCCGACGGCTCGGTGGCGGTGCCGCTGGCGACGCCAGAGGCCGAGGAGGTCGTGACCTCGCTGGTGGCCGAGGGGGTGGAGGCCATCGCCGTCTGCTTCCTCCACGCCTACCGCAGGGGAGACCACGAGAGCGCGGTGCGGGCCATCGTCGAGCGTCTGGCGCCGGGCGTCGGCGTGTCGCTCTCGTCGGAGGTGGTGCCGGAGATCCGCGAATACGAGCGGACCTCCACCACGGTGGCCAACGCCTATGTCCAGCCCCTCATGCGCCGGTACCTCGGGCAATTGCGCTCGGCGCTGGCCGACCGCGGCCACGCCGGCGGGTTCTTCGTCATGCTCTCGAGCGGCGGGCTCGCCACGGTCGACACCGCCGAGCGGTTCCCCATCCAGCTCGTCGAGTCGGGGCCCGCCGCCGGCGCCATGGCAGGCTCGTTCTACACCGAGCTCCTGGGCCTCAGCGGACTGATCACGTTCGACATGGGCGGGACCACGGCCAAGACGTGCCTGATCAAGGATCGGCGGCCCTTCAGCACCACCGACCTCGAAGTGGCGCGCCTCTACCGCTTCAAGAAGGGCAGCGGGCTTCCCATCCGAGTGCCCAGCGTCGAGCTGATCGAGATCGGCGCCGGCGGAGGCAGCCTGGCGGGGGTCGACGAGCTCGGGCTCCTGCGGGTGGGGCCGGAGAGCGCGGGCTCCGACCCGGGGCCCGCCTGCTACGGCCGGGGCGGCACGCGCCCGACGGTCACCGACGCCGACCTCCTCCTGGGCTACCTCGACGCCGACTATTTCCTGGGCGGCGAGATGCGCCTCGATGCCGACGCGGCCCGCCGCGCTCTCGCCGGCGGGGTCGCCGGTCCGCTCGGGCTCTCGCTGGAGGAGGCCGCGTGGGGCGTGCACGCCATCGTGAACGAGAACATGACGAACGCGGCGCGCCTCTACCTGGTGGACCGTGGTGAAGATCCGTCGTGCTACACGATGGTCTGCTTCGGCGGCGCGGGCCCCGTGCACGCCTACCGGGTCGCGCAGAAGCTCGGCATCAAGAATATCGTGTACCCGCTGGGGGCGGGCGTGACCTCCGCCTTCGGGCTCTTGGTCGCGCCGTTCTCCTTCGAGGTGGTCCGCACCGAGATCGCGCGCCTGGATCGGCTGGACCCCCGGCGGCTGGCCGTGCTCTACGCCGAGATGGAAGCGGAGACGCGCAAGCTCCTCCGGAGCGCCGGCATCGCCGAGCACGACATCGCCTTTCTCCGCTCGTGCGACATGCGCCACGTGGGCCAGAGCCACGAGATCCACGTGGAGGTGCCCGAGGTCAAGGAGCGCGACGACCTCGGCGCGGTCCTGCGGCAGGAGTTCGACGAGAGCTACGCGCGCCTGTACCACCGAGCGAACCCGCATCTTGGCGTGGAGGTCCTGAACTGGCGACTGGTCGCGATGGGGCCGCGACCCGTTGTGAGGATGGCGACGAGCGGGGGGGGCGGCGGCGGGCTGAAGGGCGCGCGGCTGGTCTGGCTTCCCGAGGCCGGTGGCCTTCGCCCGTGCCCTGTTTACGACCGCTACCGGCTCGTCCCCGGCCAGACCTTCGAGGGCCCCGCCATCGTGGAGGAGCGGGAATCGACCGCGGTGATCGGCCCGGCACGCATCGAGGTGGACGAGTACCTGAATCTGCGCGTCACGGTGGGAGGGCGCTGACGTGCGCGACCCCGTCCTCCTCGAGATCGTCTGGAGCCGGCTGATCGCCATGGTGGAGGAGCAGGCGCGCGTGCTGATCAACGCCGCCTTCTCGCCCATCGTCAGCGAGATGCAGGACCTCGCCGTCGGCGTCTTCGACCGGCGGGGCAACATGATCGCCCAGTCCATCACGACGGGCACGCCCGGCCACACCATCTCGATGGCGACGGGTGTCCGCTACTTCCTCGAGCGCTTCCCACCCGAGCGGCTCGAACCGGGTGACACGCTCCTGTCGAACGACCCCTGGCGGATCGCCGGTCAGCTCAACGACATGACCGTGGTGACGCCGGTGTTCCACAAGGGGGCGCTCCAGGCCTTCTTCGCGAGCACGTGCCATTCGATCGACGTGGGCGGCCGCGGGTACTCGGCCGACAGCCGCGAGGTCTACGAGGAAGGGCTCGCCATCCCTGCCCAGAAGCTGATCCGGGCCGGTGAGCCGAACGAGGAGCTCTTCGAGCTGATTGCGGCCAACGTGCGGGCGCCGCGGGAGGTGCTGGGGGATCTGCGCGCCCAGGTCGCCGCCAATGAGGTCACCGCCGCGCGCCTCACCGCGCTGGTCGACGAGTTCGGCCTGAGCGGTCTCGACGAGGTCTCCGATCCCATCCTGGACCGCTCCGAGACCGCCATGCGCCGGGCCATCGCGGCGATCCCGAACGGGACCTACCGGCACGCGATCCAGCTCGACGGCTTCGACGAGCCGATCCGCATCGCCGCCGCCGTCACCATAGAGGACGAGCGCGTGGCCGTGGATTTCAGCGGCTCCTCCCCGCAGTCCACGCGGGGTATCAACGTCGTCCTCAACTACACGTTCGCGTACACCGGCTACGGCCTGATCTGCGCCATCTGCCCGTCGGTGCCCGTTAATGCCGGCACCTTTCGGGCGCTCGACGTGTGGGCGCCGGAGGGCTCGATCCTGAACGCGCGGTTTCCGGCGGCTGTGGCCGGCCGCCATCTGGTGGGCCACTTCCTTCCCTCGGCGGTGCTCGGGGCGCTGGCGCAGGTGATCCCCGGGCGGGTGATGGCGGAGTCGTCGGCGCTGGGCGCTGCCACGATCTACGGGCGC
>JACPIQ010000080.1 GCA_016188005.1 Candidatus Rokuibacteriota bacterium
AAGCCGCGCCGACCAGCAGCGCCGCGCGCGCCCCCGCCTCCACGCGTCCGGCGAGGATGAGGGCGAGCGCCGCGAGCACTGCGAACGCGATGCTCGCGATCGAGATCTGGTCCGGCTGGATGCCGAGGCGCACCAGCCAGTGCGGCCGCGACGCTCGCCCAGGCGGTGTGTCGGGGTCGGAGCGGTCGCCGCCCCTGGACATCGAACCGCTCGCACAACCGAAGATCGTCATCGCGTCCCATCTCGTGTCCTCCTTGTCGTCGTCGAACCACCGCCGGCTTGCTTCCTGTCACGCCGGGGGAACAAGGCAGGAGGCGTGCCCAAGACCGCCCGCGCCTGGATCTCGCGTTTTTCGGGACATTCGCGTGTGGGTAGCGGTGCGGCGAGACGTCGTCATGTGCGCACAGTGTCAGGGCCTGTACATCTCGCGTACTGTGCTGATTCGACGGCGAGGCGCCGGAGACCGAGGCGGGAGGGACTGCCGTATCGTGTCCGCGACCGTGCGCCACCGCCGCCCTCGGGCGACGCTCGGCACGCGTCTACGTCGACGCCGTCTTGAGCGACCGTATCGACGCCAACCGAGACGCCGCGGGCCGGCCGGGCCGGATGCGACGGTCGACTGGCCGGCGCCTCAGAGCGAGAGCGGGCTTGGCCCGGGCAAGCTCCTCCGTACGTTCGGCACCGGCTTCACAGGCAAGGACGCGACGCGAGCAGCGCGCCGGAAGAATCGAGGCGCGAAGCGCGGCCGGCGCAGCGGGCGGGCGATGTGTGAACCGCCCGCGGCTCGCGGGCGGTTCACTGTCTCTCTGGACTCGGTCCTGCTACTCGACCGAGAGCGGGTTCTCCCAGTTACCGAGGCCCGGGCGCACGCCCTTCATGAGCAGCCCTCCGTAGCCGCCGCAGGGATCGTTATAGACCTCCTGGATGACGGCAAACTCTCCCCAGATGGAGGGACCGATGGCCGCTCCGGAGGCGTCGTGCCAGATGCCGCCAGCGAGGTACGCGTCGGTCGGCGCGGCAACGATCTTCACGAAGTCAGTCCACTCGCAGCGAGCGCCATTGTCCTCGTACACGCCGCGCATGTGGTTCGTCAGCCACGCCCCGGAGCCGCGGTAGGCCGGGTATCCGTAGTGGCGGTCGAGGAGTCCGTCGCCGGTGCAGTCCTGATTCGAGAGCCAGGCATCGTTCCACTTCATCTGGAGCTCGACATCGGCGTACGCCTGGCACCAGGCGGCGTTCCGGTACGAATCGCAGTAGAGGCCGTTGAAGATGCGCGCCTGGTAGTTGTAGCCCCACTGATCGTAGCCGGGCTCGATGACTTCCCCGGCCGAGTTGACAATGCCTCCTTGCGGAATCGTGGCGCACGCGGTCTTCGCGAAGGCGAGCGCAGGGACGAGGAGGACGACCGCGAGGACAATCAAGGCGCTTCCTGTCAGTTTCCGCATGTCTTGCTCCCCCTTCATGTTTGGCCACCCGACCGGAAGCGGGAACTTCAGCGCATCGACAGGGAACTTGAGGCGGTCAATTGTCATCCCGAGCGAACGGCCAGGGAATGGGACGAATTGCTCACTTTGCTGGCGCGTTCGACACCGCCGGCCGCAGTGAACTGCCAGCCGCGCTACGAACGCGGCTTCAGCCACGGCAGGTCCGGCCCCGTACCGCCCCGTCCGTACTTCCGCTCCAGCGCGTCGAACGTCTGCCGCTCGGCGACGAGCCTCGTCGTGTACCGGCGCCCGGCGACCGTGACGGTCAGGTCGAGCTCCTCCCGCGTGTCGTAGCTGCCGATCACGGTCCTGCCGAGCACCACCCGGCGCTTCCAGTCACGCGGCACCAGGGCGACGGTCACCGGCGCCGCCAGCACCGGCCTCCCCCAACGAGTCGCGCTGGTGATCTCGACCTCTTGCGGGCGATCCGTCAGGTTGAAGAGGTACATCGTGAACAGGCCGCCGGCCTCCAGGTCTCCGGGACCCAGCAGCCCCAGCGCCTGCTGGAGGTCGTAGAGGATCGGCACCTCGCGCTTCTCGAGATCGACGATGAGGTGCGCGCCGACGGTCCCGGGCACGATCTCGGCTGCGGCCTCGAAGTACATCGAGAACCGCCGCGTGGTCGTCTGCCCGGTCCGGCCGTCCCAGCGCGTCTCGACCATCGTGGCGCGACTGCACGCGGTACCGGTCACGCACAGCAGAGCGAGCAGCAAGAGCATGAGGGATCGCATCGTCGGAGCCTCCACCCTGGATTCGTGTTCACTGCACATTCCCGCCGTCGGCGGGCGCCGCGCTCACCGCGGCGTACCGGCAGCCGCGCCGGCGGCCGTCGCGTCGCAGGATGCCGAGCCGCACCAGTGCCGCGAGGTCCCGTCGGGCCGTCTCGCCGGAGATGCCGTACCGCGCCATGACGTCACGGCGGTGAAGCGCCTCGCCCTCGCGCGCGTGCCGGGCGATGTCCCGCTGCCGTGACGAGAGCCGCTCGAGGCAACTCGACCGAGCGTCCGGAACCTCCGGCGCGACCGGCCGCTCGGCGTCGAGAGCACGCAGGCGGAGATCGACCGGCCAGATCCATCGGCCGGCCGCGAAGATCACCGCGCGACTCACGGCGTGCTCGAGCTCCCGGACATTGCCCGGCCACGCATAGCGGTCGATGACCTCGCGTGCCTCCGGGGTGATCCCGTGGGTGCGCACGCCATGACGGCGGCTGTGGACCGCGAGGAAGTGCTCGACCAGGAGCGGGATGTCCTCGCGTCGAGGAACAGCGTGCCGCCGTCCGCCGCACGGACGAGCCCGATCGCGCGCTCGGCGGCGCCGGTGAACGCGCCGCGCTCGTGACCGAAGAGCTCGCTGGCGAGCAGCTCCGTCGTGAGCGCCGCGCAGTTGAGGGCGACGAACGGGTGCTCGCGCCGGCGGCTCGCCTGCTGCAGCGCCGTGGCCACCAGCTCCTTCCCGGTCCCACGCTCGCCGACGATCAGCACCGTCGCCTCCGTGGGCGCCACACACTCGATCTGGCCGAGCAGCGCCTTGATGGCCACGCTCCGGCCGATGATCGCTGCCCGCTTCCGCTGCCGCTCGACCCGAGCCCGCATCCGCCGTCCCCCGGGACGACTGCTTCGCTCACCGCACGGCGCATTCCCGCCGGGCACCGGGCAACCCGGTACCGACCGGACATGACGCGCTTGTCTGCGCGACCTGCGCGGGTATCGGAGGTCGCGACGGCCACGCTGAGAGGCAGGAGGCGTGCCGCGCCCGGCTGTATCGAATCCGATGCAGTTCGCCCGGATTTCGGACGCTCTCGGGCAGCGCCGAGAATCGCCGTTGAGCGCGGCGTGTCTCGCGCTGTACATTCCGCGTACTCGACGGCGTCCGGGCCCGGGCCGGGCGCACTCGGGGCGGCATGCGGGACCGAAGCGAGAGGAGCCTCGGCTCTGATGACGGCGCGCGAGCGTGGCCTGGCGACGGCGATCTCCAGGCTCGTCCATGCGAACCCCTTCCTCCCGGAGCGGATCGAGGCCGAGCGCGAGGCGCTCGGTTCGGACTTCAAGCCCACCGGCCCGGTGTGGTCGGCGCGGACGGCGCACGAGGAGGACAGCCCAAACCTCCCCGCGCTCGACGCTCGCGCGCAGGCGCTCACCGACGCGCTCCGACAGCGGCTGTCGACCGGTGTGGCGCCGCGGGCCGACGAGCTATCCCTCTACGAGGACGTCGTCCTGTACCTGCTCTACAACCGCTACTTCCCGGACCTCCATCGGCTGATCGCCGCCCCGGCGAGCTCCACGGCGCGCTTGCCGGCCTACGCGCGGTTCCTGTACGACGTCGAGCACTACTTCGGCACGCCCGCGCTCGCGCTTCCGGCGCGCCAGGATCCCGCCAGCGCCTTCGCGCTCTTCTTCCAGATCCGCCGCGCGTTCCACTTCACGTTCAGCCACATCCTCGGCGGCTCGCTGCCGGCCGCGCGACTGCGCGCCGCCGTCTGGCAGTCGATCTTCACCCGCGACGTCCGCCGCTATCGCCGCGCGCTGTCCGAGCGCATGCACGACGTCACGACCCTGATCGCGGGCCCATCCGGGACCGGCAAGGAGCTCGTGGCGCAGGCGATCGGGCTCTCCCGCTACATCCCCTTCGATCCCGACAAGCAGGCGTTCGTCGAGGACTTCACCGGCGGCTTCTTCCCCCTGAACCTCTCGGCGCTGCCGGTCACGCTCGTCGAGTCCGAGCTCTTCGGGCACCGTCGAGGCGCGTTCACCGGCGCCGTGCAGGACCGCGCAGGCTGGCTCGAGGCGTGCCCGCCGCTCGCACCGTGTTCCTGGACGAGATCGCTGAGATCGAGCCGTCGATCCAGGTGAAGCTCCTGCGCGTGCTCCAGGCCCGCACGTCCCACCGCGTCGGCGAGACGCGCGAGCGCCGCTTTCGCGGCAAGCTCGTCGCCGCGACGAACCGCGACCTCGGTGTCGAGATCGAGGCCGGCCGCTTCTGCGAGGACTTCTACTACCGGCTCTGCGCCGACGTGATCGAGACGCCATCGCTCGCGACCCAGCTCGCCGAGGCGCCGGGCGAGCTCGGCACCCTGCTGCACTTCTTCGCCGGTCGCATCGCCGGCGAGGCCGAGGCGGAGGCGCTCGCCGGCGAGACCGAGCGCTGGATCGCCGAGCACCTCGAGTCCGGCTGTCGCTGGCCCGGCAACGTGCGCCAGCTCGAGCAGTGCGTGCGCAACGTGATGATCCGCGGCGAGTACCGCCCCCGAGGCGCGCGGGCCACATCCCCGGACCACGACCTCGGGGGGCGATCGCTGCCGGCTCCCTCACCGTCGACGAGCTTGTCCGCCGCTACTGCACGCTCGTCTTTGCGCGCACCGGCAGCTACCTCGAGACCGCGCGGCGACTCGGCCTCGACCGCCGCACCGTGAAGGATCGCGTCGACACGGCACTCCTGGGTCGCTTGCGGGGCGGCGACCCGGTGCGCTGAAACTCGTGACCTGAGAATCCGTGGCCTCGGCGCCGGCGGCGCGCTGCCGCAACGGCCCGGGCCAGCGCGATAGTCGTTGTCACCTCGACCCTGATCGTCGAGCCTCTCGACGTGTTCTCACCTATCAGTCATCGGAAAAACCGCGTGATCTTCCACGTGACCGCGCCGCTGGGCTGCGCTGTCCCTTGTCGCAGCCGTGGCGAGCGGATGCGCGATGGCGAGGCACACACGAATATCGGACGGCAAGTGGGAGACCACATACACCAGCAACAGCATGTGCGGTGCCGTGGTCGTCGAGGACCGGATCGGCTTGTACCTGGAGCAGTACGGCACCCTCATCAACCGGGGTCGACTGGAGCTCTGGGCCTACAACCTCAGTGACGGCCAAGTCACGGTCGACGTCACGAGACTCCAGCCCTTCAGGCTCGAGACGTTGCCTCGACAGGCGCTCGCCCTTGAGCCGGCGGACGTTCGGCAGCTGGTGGGCGGTACGCCGAGAACCGCGGCGATCTCGCTAAGGCCGAAGGAGTACCCCGCTCATTACAGCTCCTCCCTCTTCGAGATGCTGGAGCCGGCGTACTGGGAGGCGGCCGTTGGCGACTGTGCCGCCCCGACCTCCATCGTGACCGTCGGCAGCCACGCCACTCGCGACGCGATTCTCCAAGTCCTCGATGAGACCGTCGCGGCCAGCCATGGTTCCAGAGTTGGAACCAAAATCTGGAACCAAAACGACATCGCGGGCTCCGATGTCTCGGAAGCCCGCGATTCGATTGGTGGGCCGTCAAGGACTCGAACCTTGGACCCGCTGATTAAGAGTCACTTGGAAAGGCGCCCTGTCTATTCCGCTCTGGTACGCCTACCTACGTAACTCTTTAAATCTCTTAGAGGTCACTTCCGGCCGTCTCCTCTTCCATCCCCCGTGATACGCTCGAAACTGTCTACAAGATGTCTACACGGAGCATCCGGTGCCGCGGCTGACACAAGCGATACTCGATCGGGCCAGCGCCCCCGCGCGGGGCCAGCGCTTCCTCCGGGACGCCAAGGTCCAAGGGCTCGCCCTCCGGATCAGCCGGGGCGGGGCAGAGTCGTGGGTCTGGGAGGGACGCGTCCGAGGACGCGTCCGGCGAATCACGCTCGGACACCACCCCGCGCTCTCGCTCCCGCGAGCGCGCACGAAAGCATTGGCGACGGCCGCGGCGGTGGCGGATGGCCGAGACCCGGCCGCCGAACGTGCGCGGGAGCGCGGCGAGCTGACGTTCGGCGCGTTCGCCCAGACCTACCTCGAGCGCCATGCGACACCGCACAAGCGGTCGGCCGACGAAGATAAGCGGATGCTGCGCGATGTTCTCCCCCGGAAGAAGGAGGAAGACAAAGAGCGAGAGCCTGCTCCCATTCCCGCGACCTGGAAGAACCGACGTCTCTCGGATATCTCCCACGCCGAGGTCACGCAGCTTCACGGTCGTCTCCAGCGTGACCGTGGCCTCTACGCCGCGAACCGCGTCCTCGCTCTCCTCCGCACCATGTTCAACCTGGCCAAGCGCTGGGGGAGCCTCGTCGCCGACAACCCGGCCACGGGCGTCCGCATGTTCCGCGAAGAGAAACGCGATCGCTTCCTCAACCCCGATGAATTGAAACGGACCCTCGCCGCCATCGACCAGGAACCCGACTGGCGCTGGAAGGCCTACTTCAAGCTCTCGCTCCTCCTCGGCCCGCGTCGGAGCGAACTCCTGTCGGCCAGATGGGTCGACATCGATCTCCAGACATGTACCTGGCGGCTACCGATGACCAAGGCGGGGCGCTCGCACCTGCTGCCCCTGCCAACGCCGGCCGTGGCGATTCTCGAATCGCTGCCGAGCCGCGGGCAGTCCGACTGGCTGTTCCCGTCGACCCCCGCCGCGCCGGGGCACCTCGAAGGGCCGAGGAAAGCCTGGCAGCGCATCCGCGAACAAGCTGACGTCAAGGACGTTCGGATCCACGACCTCCGTCGCACGCTGGGATCCTGGCTCGCGGCCAATAGCTACGGTCTTCCGCTGATCGGTCGTGTCCTCAACCACAGCCAGCCGTCGGTGACAGCGGTCTACGCCCGTCTCGACCTCGAACCGGTTCGAGCGGCACTCGAGGCGAATGCCCAGGCGATGCTCGGCAGTGCGCGGCGAGTTCCGCCGCGATCACCCCGAAGCGCCGCTCGATGACTTCTACAAGCGGCTGTCCCCGTTCTTCCACGCAGCCTGGGCGACCTCGATCCTCGATCCACCCATCCCCGAGCTCCACAACACCGACGGCGACGAGATGGTCCTCTCCCGCGCCGGCTTTGACGTGCTCGAC
>JACPIQ010000081.1 GCA_016188005.1 Candidatus Rokuibacteriota bacterium
CGTGAGGTTGCGGCGGGGGCGGGGGGGCGACAGCCCGGGTGCCCGCCCCTGGTGAAGGACACATAGCGTGGCCTACGGGCGGCAGGGGCCGGGGATCAGGGAGAAGGAGCACGCCGTCGTCGAGGGCGTCGACCTGCCGGGGCAGTGGAACCGGATGTTCGAGCCCCGCGTGATCACCGACTACGACCCGGGCGCCCTCGACGAGATCACGGCGCTCCCAGGCGGCGAGTCGCTGGGCTGGTGCTACCAGTGCGCCAAGTGCGTGGGTGTCTGCCCGGTCGACATCGTGGGCGACTACGGGCCCCGGAAGATCCACCGGGACACGCTCCGCGGGGCCTCGCTGCTCGACTCCCCGAACCTCTGGCTCTGCACCACCTGCGCCAACTGCCTCCGCGTCTGCCCGAAGGAAGTCGACATGATCCGGATCATGCCCGCGGCGCGCGAGGCGGCGATCAACGCGGGCAGGGAGATCCCCCCGGAGCTGCAGAAGGTGTTCGAGGCCGCCGATCGCTACGGCAACCCCATGGGGGAGAACCCCCGGAAGCGGGCGGACTGGATCAAGCAGGCGGGGGTGCCCGTGCCCGTCATGGCCCAGCTGAAGCGGCCGGTGGATGTGCTGTGGTACGTGGGCTCCTACCCGTCGTACCACCCGCGGGGCATGGACGCCGCGCGGGCGCTGGCGCGGATCCTCCACGCCCTCGGCGTGGACTTCGCCGTCCTCGGCGTGGAGGAAAAGGAGGACGGCGACTCGATCCGCCTCGCCGGCGAGCGGGGGCTCTTCGAGAAGCTCGCCGAGGCGAACATCAAGACCTTCGCCCGCTACCAGTTCCAGCGTCTGGTGGTCTCTGGCCCGCACGAGCTCAACGCCTTCAAGAACGAGTACCCGAAGCTGGGCGGCGAGTACCGCGTGCAGCACTACACCCAGTTTCTCGCCGAGCACCTGGAGCGGCTGCGGACGCTGATGGCGCACGCGGTCGACCGCGTGGTCACCTACCACGACCCCTGCTATCTCTCGCGCCACAACGGCGAGTACGAGGCACCGCGCACCCTCCTGCGCGCCATCCCGGGGCTGACGCTCGTGGAGATGCCGCGCAGCCGCGAGAACGGCTACTGCTGCGGCGGCGGCGGGGGCGGCATGTGGCTCGACAGCTTCTCTCGGGATCACACGACGATGCGCCTCTCCGACAAGCGCGTCATGGAGGCGGCGGAGACCGGGGCGGGGACGCTGTCGATCTGCTGTCCCTACGAGGTGTCGCGGTTCGAGGACGCCGTGAAGTCCACGGGCAACGACGGCCGGCTGGACGTCCAGGACATCGCCGAGCTGATCGACAGGTCTATCGGGATGCCTGACCGTGGATGACTTCGGGTCGCGGTTCGGCCTCTTCGCCCTGCGGGCTCTGTCCATCGGGCCTGACCGTGGATGACTTCGGGTTGCGGTTCGGCCTCTTCGCCCTGCGGGCTCTGTCCATCGGGCCTGACCGTGGATGACTTCGGGTTGCGGTTCGGCCTCTTCGCCCTGCGGGCTCATCGGGGCGCCGAGGTCAAGCCGCGTGCCGGGGTGACGGGCTGATGGGGAGCGTGCTGCGGGAGCAGTACCAGCTGCTCTTCGGGCGCGCGTGGTCGGTGTGGGCCGCCGCCCTCCTGATCGCGACGCTCAATGTCTTCCTCTTCGCCTATGACCGGCCCTGGACGGCTTCCGACGGCGCGCGCAACTGGGGGGACTGGGTCCTCGTCGGGCTCGGCGTGCTCGAGCGCCCGGACCTGATCCCGCCGTGGCTGTACTCCGGCTCCGTCCTCAACCTGGGGGTGCTGGCGGGCGCCCTGGCCGCGGCCCTGCTCTCGCGCGAGTTCGCGATCCGCGTGCCGCCGCCCGGGGAGCTGCTCAAGGGGGGGGCGGGCGGGCTCCTCATGGGGATGGGCGCCGTCCTGGCCTTCGGCTGCAACGTGGGCGGCTTCTTCAGCGCCATCAGCGCGCTCTCGCTCTCGGGACTCGCCATGATGCTCGGGCTGATCCTGGGCACCTACGCCGGGCTTCGCTACCTCCTCTGGGAGGTGGAGCGGCTGCCGGCGTTCACCCGCGGGAAGACCTACACCTTTGGCGGCTCCAGGGCCCACGGGCTCGGCACCCAGCCCTACCTCGGGGCCCTGCTTCTCCTCCTGCTCGTCCTCGCGCTTCCCTACGCGTACAGCCGCGCGGGCTATGTCCCGCAGGCCGGCTTCCTGCTCTTCGGGGTCAGCTTCGGCGTCGTCTTCCAGCGCTCCCGCTTCTGCCTCGTGCGCGCCTTCCGCGAGCCGTTCCTCACCGGGGAGGGGGATCACACGCGCGCCACCGCGCTGGCGCTCGGCGTGAGCACCATCGGCTTCACGGTCCTCAAGTTCACCGACCTCAAGGACGCGGGCGAGTGGGTCTTTCCCGGTTTCTGGCTCGGCGCGCTCCTGGGCGGCCTGGTCTTCGGCGTGGGCATGACGCTGGCCGGGGGGTGCGGGGCCGGCGCCATCTGGCGCGCGGGCGAGGGACACGTGAAGCTCTGGTGCGCCGTGGCCTGCTTCGCGGGGGGCGCCTCCGTCATGCGGCTGATCCTGGCCCAGCACGGGCTCCTGCAGAAGCTCGGCAGCGCCGTCTTCCTCCCGGCGCTGATCGGCTGGGACGGCGCGCTGGCCCTCGTCGCCGCCGTCATGGCCGGGTGGTATCTCTTCGCCACCTGGAACGAGCACACGCAGAAGTTCAGCCTGATGTAGCCGGAGACCCGCATGGACATCGTCGTGACGGTCAAGATGGTCCCCGACCTGGTGGAGGAGCTCGAGGTCAATGCCGAGGGCACCGACCTCGACCGCTCGGCGGTCCGGCTGCGCCTCAACGAGTTCGACGAGCACGCGCTGGAGCAGGCGCTCGTGCTGAAGGACAGGTACGGCGCCCGGGTGACGGTCGTCGCGCTCGACTCCGGCGACGTGGACGAGCCCCTGTTCACCTGTCTCGCCAAGGGCGCCGACCGGGCCGTGAAGGTGACGGGCGACTTCCAGGACGGGCTCTCGACCCACGGCGCCGCGGCGGTGCTGGCCCAGGTGCTGGGCGGCATCCCGCACGACCTCGTCCTGGCGGGGGTCCAGGCGCCCGACGACCGGGACGGGCAGCTCGGCGTGCTCCTGGCCGCGGCCCTCCGGCTGCCCCATGTCAGCGTCGTCACCGCGGTGGAGCCCGCGGGGGACAGGGCCGTGACGGTGCGGCAGGAGTACGCGGGCGGGGTCGTGGGCGAGCTGGAGGTGGATCTCCCGGCCGTTCTCGGCGTCCAGGCGGCGCCCCAGGCGCCGCGCTACGCGCCGGTGTCCAAGGTGCGGCAGCTGATGAAGACGGCCACGCTCGAGACCGTCGCGGCCCCGGCCGTGGAGGCCGGCGCCGGCTCCACCGTGACGCGCCTGGCCCGGCCCGAAGCGACGGGGCGCGCCGAGATCCTCGAGGGTGCGCCCGACGAAGTGGCCGACCGCCTCTACACGATCCTCGCCGACCGCGGTCTCCTCAAGCAGTGATGGGACTCAACGACAGGAGACGATCCGTGAGCAGCGATGTCGCGGTGATCATCGAGCACCTGGAAGGTGTCCTCGCCGAGGTGTCGTTCGAGATGCTCGCCAAGGGCCGGGAGCTGGCGGCGGCCGGCGGCGGCCAGCTCTGGGGCGTCCTCATCGGCCACGGCGTCACGCGGCTGGCCGGCGAGCTGGGGGCCGCCGACGGCGTGGCCGTGGTGGAGGACGAGAGGCTGGCCCATTACACCCCCGAGGCCTACGAGCGGGCCGCGGCCGCGGCGCTTCAGGCGCTCGGCCCCCGTGTGGCGCTGGTGGCCTCCTCCTCCATGGGGCTCGACCTGGCCGCGGGGCTGTCGGGGACGCTCGGCTGGCCGCTGTGCGGCTACTGCAAGGACGTCGCGCTCACGGGCGGCACGCTCAGTGCCGTGAGCCAGATCTACGGCGGCAAGCTCATGGCGACGGCGGAGGTGCCCGGGGAGCATGCCGTCTGCGCCATGCTCCCCGGGGCCGCGGCGGCCGCGGCCGGGCGCAGGCGCGGGACAGCGACGCTGCGGGAGATCCCGGCGCCGGCGCTCGACAGTCTGCGCATGCGCTTCAAGCGGCTCATCCAGCCGGAGGCCGGGGACGTGGACATCACCCGCGAGAGCATCCTCGTCAGCGTCGGCCGCGGCATCGGCTCCCAGGACAACCTCGCCGTGGTGGAGGAGCTGGCCCAGGCCCTCGGCGGCGCCGTTTCCTCGTCGCGTCCAATCGTGGATCAGGGGTGGCTGCCCAAGAGCCGTCAGGTCGGCAAGTCCGGGCTCTCGGTGAAGCCCAAGCTCTACCTGGCCGTGGGGATCAGCGGGGCGCCGGAGCACATCGAGGGCATGCGAGGCGCGGAGCTGATCGTCGCCATCAACACGGATCCGAGCGCGCCGATCTTCGACGTGGCGCATTACGGGATCGTCTCCGACCTGTTCGACGTCCTCCCGGCGCTTACTGAGAAGGTCAAGACCTCGGCGTGAGCGACCCGGCCCTTCCGGCACGGGAGGTCTTCCGGAACTTCTCGGGCGTCCTGATCGCCCTCTTCTATCTCGCCGCCGTCCTGAGCATGGCGGTTGCCGGCTGGGGGGTGTGGCTGCGCCTCCGGCGGTACCTCCGCGGCCGCCCCGTCTCGCGGTGGGACGCCCTCGGCCAGCGGTTCCTGGGCGCGGCTCTGGCGGTGGGCGCCCATACCACGCTCGCCAGGCGCCACGCCGCAGTGGGGCTCGCCCACGCGGGGATCTTCTGGGGCTTCGCCGCGCTCTTCGTGGGCACCCTCATCATCATGGTCGACTACGACATGGTGCGGCTCGTGAACCCCGCGTGGCGCTTCTGGAAGGGGTCCTTCTACCTCTGGTACTCGCTGCTGCTGGACATCCTCGGCGCGGCCTTCGTCGTGGGGCTCGCCGTCATGATGGCGCGCCGCTGGCTGGCCCGGCCTGCAGCGCTGGACTACGTCCGCCCCGACCGCGCGCCCGCCGCCTACAACCGGGCCGGGTACCTCGCCGACGACCGGCTCTTCCTCTGGCTGCTGTTCGGGATCGGCGTGACGGGGTACGCGGTGGAGGCGCTGCGCATCGCCGCCGACCGGCCGCCCTTCGAGCGCTGGTCCGTGGTGGGCTGGCAGCTCGCCAACGTCGTCGATGCCGCGGGCCTCGGGCCGGGCGCCAGCGCGCTCCATCCGTGGGGCTGGTGGTGCCACGGCGTCCTGGCGCTGGGCTTCATCGCTTATCTGCCGTACTCCAAGGCCGTGCACATGCTGGTAGACGGCGTGAACCTGCTCTTCCGCGACCCCCTGGCTGCCAAGCGGCTGCCCCCTGCGCCCGAGGCGAGCCCCGGCTACCAGAGCCTCACGGACTTCACCTGGAAGGAGTTGCTCGACCTCGACGCGTGCACCAGGTGCGGCCGCTGCCACGAGGCCTGCCCCGCCCGCGCGGCGGGAGCCCCGCTGAGCCCGCGCGACCTCATCCTCGAGCTGCGAGAGCACGCCGAGTCGACGCTTGGCGGCCGCTCCTGGTTCCGCGAGGTGCAGGCGCGCCCGGCCGACGGTGCCCTGGTGGGGGTGGTGATCCGCCCGGAGACCCTCTGGGCCTGCACCACCTGCCGGGCCTGCGTCGAGGCCTGTCCGGTCGGCATCGAGCATCTGCCGCTCATCGTCCAGCTGCGCCGCTCGCTGGTCGCCGAGGGCACCCTCGACGCCAATCTCCAGTCAGTGCTGGAGAAGATCCAGCGCTACGGCAACTCCTTCGGCCAGTCCGAGCGCAGCCGCCCGAGGTGGACGCAGGGGCTCGACTTCAAGCTCAAGGACGCGCGCAAGGAGCCGGTGGAGTGGCTCTGGTTCGTGGGCGACTACGCCTCGTACGATCCGGGGCTCCAGGGGCTCACGCGCGGGGTGGCGCGGGTCTTCCACCGGGCGGGGCTGGATGTGGGCATTCTCTACGAAGGAGAGCGCAACGCGGGCAACGACGTCCGCCGCGTGGGCGAGGAGGGGCTCTTCCAGCTCCTCGCCGAGAAGAACGCCGCCGTGCTCGCCAAGGCGCGGTTCCAGGCCATCGTCACGACCGACCCCCACTCCTACAACACGCTCAGGTTCGAGTACCCGGAGCTGGGGGCGGCGTACCCCGTCCGGCACTACACGGAAGTGCTGAGCGATCTCCTCCGCGCGGGGCTCCTGCCCCTGGCGCGCCAGCTCGAAGGGGTGGTCACCTACCACGATCCGTGCTATCTCTCCCGCTACGCGGAGGTGACCGACGCGCCGCGCCAGATCCTGGCGACGCTCGGGCTCACGCTGGTGGAGATGCCACGGAGCCGGGCCGCGAGCTTCTGCTGCGGGGCGGGGGGAGGACGCATCTGGATGAGCGACACGCGCAGGCCCGGGGTGCCGACGCCGGCCGAGCAGCGGATCGCCGAAGCCCTGGAGATCCCCGGGGTGCGGTACTTTGTCGTCGCCTGCCCCAAGGACGTGACCATGTTCCGGGACGCGGTCAAGACCGGGGGCTTCGAGGGGCGCATCGAGGTGAAGGAGATCGTGGAGCTGCTCGAGGAGGCCCACCCCGCACCTGCGGAGGCGTAGAGGCGAGCATGGCGACCCTGTTCAACTGCAACCTGCCGGAAGAGCTCTTCTACCTCATCGACAAGCACGTGTGGCTGCGGGTTTCCGTGGACGGGCCCGTCACGGTGGGCATCGACGACGTGGCCCAGAACCTGGCCGGGACCATCGTCGCCTGCACGCCGAAGAAGGCGGGGCGCGCGGTGCCCAGAGGGCAGAGCCTGGCGACCATCGAGTCCTCCAAGTGGGTGGGACCGGTGCCGAACCCCGTGACGGGGGAGATCGTGGAGGTCAACGAGGCCGTGCGGAAGAGTCCGGGGATCCTCAATCAGGATCCGTACGGGCAGGGGTGGCTGGTGCGGGTCAGGCCGACGAACTGGGAGGCGGAGAGAGCGGAGCTCGCGACCGGTGCCGAGGGGCTGGAGGCGTACCGCAGCTTCCTCGAGGCCCAGGGGATCCAGTGCCGGCCGGCCGGCGGCTGAGGGCAGGCGGCCGGAAGCGCGGTGGCGGCCACGTGAACACGCGACCACGAGGGAGGAACGAGCGATGACTCAGTTCACCCGCAGGGGGTTTCTCAGGACCGGCGCGGCCGGCGCCGGAGTCGGTGTGCTGGGCGTGACCCTGGGCGGCGGGCTCGCCGGATGCGCCGCGCCCGTCACGGGCGACATCGCCCCCGGTACGCGCCGCCGCGTGGTCGTGATCGGCGGCGGCTGGGGCGGCGCGACGGCGGCGAAGTACGTCCGCATGGGCGATCCCAGCATCGAGGTCGTCCTCCTCGAGCCCAACCGCGAGTTCGTCTCCTGCCCGTTCAGCAACCTGGTCCTGAGCGGCCTCCGCAAGATCGACAGCATCACCTTCGGCTACGAGGGCCTCAGGCGCCACGGCGTCAGGATCCTGCACGAGGCGGCCACGGCCATCGAGCCCGACCGCCGGCGCGTCCGTCTCGCCGACGGGTACCTCCAGTACGACCGCCTCATCGTCTCGCCGGGCGTCGAGTTCCAGTGGGAGCAGGTCGAGGGGCTCGCGGCCAACCAGGACAAGGTGCTGCACGCCTGGAAGGCGGGGCCGCAGACCGTCGCGCTCGCCCGGCAGCTCGAGTCCATGCGGGACGGCGGGGTCTTCGTGCTGACGGTGCCGCCCATCGCCTACCGCTGCCCCCCGGGCCCCTACGAGCGGGCCTGCATGGTGGCCTGGTACCTCAAGACCCACAAGCCCAAGAGCAAGCTCATCGTGCTCGACGCCAACCAGAACATCGTGTCCAAGACGGGCCTGTTCCGGGCGGCGTGGAAGGCCTACCCGAACCTCGAGTATCACGCCTCGAGCAAGGTGATCGCCGTGGACCCGGGCGCGCGCGAGGTCCGCACCGAGTTCGACCGGATCAAGTACGACGTGGTGAACCTCATCCCACCACAGCGCGCCGGGACCATCGCCGTCCAGGCCGATCTCGTGGGCGCCGACAAGCGGTGGTGCGAGGTGAGCCACACCACGTACGAGTCGGTGAAGCACAAGAACGTCCACGTCCTCGGAGATTCCACCATCGGGCTGCCGGTGCCGAAGTCGGGCAACGTCGCCAACGCCATGGGGAAGGTCTGTGCCATCGCGGTCGTGGCGCTCCTGAACGACAAGCCCGTGCCGTCCCTGGCGCCGGGCAACACCTGCTACAGCTGGGTGAGCGACCGGGAGGCCATCGCCGTGGTCAACGCCTACAAGATCGAGAACGGCAAGGTCGTCCAGATCGAGCAGAAGCTCACGCCGGCCCAGAGCCCCTTCGTCGCGCAGCGGGCCGAGGGGTGGGCGAAGGGCATCTGGCACGACGTGCTCGCGTGAGGGGGGGCGATGACCATGGCCACCACGACCAGCGTCGAGTTCGGAGGATCCTCCATGCACACGATGGCACGCGGGCTCCTGGCCGGAGCGGCTCTCCTCGCCGTCCTGGCCGTCTCCGACGGGTGGGCGGCCGGGCCCTTCGAGACGCCCGGCTTCACCAAGGTCTTCACCTGCGCGGTCTGTCACGGGCCCGCGGGCAACAGCGAGTCCGACAGCATGCCGATCATCGCGGGGATGGCACCGGCGTACTTCAAGAAGCAGATGCAGGCGTATGCGGGAGGCCAGCGGCCGTCGGCCGAGATGGAGCCCTACGCAAAGATGGTGATGCATCTGGGCGTCGATGACGTCGCGGCTTACTTCGCGGCGCAGAAGATGCGGCCCGCCAGGGTACCGGTCGATCCCGCCGCCGTCGAGCGCGGCCGCAGGGCGTCGGAGGCGTGCGTCGTCTGCCACGGACGGGAGGGCAAGGCCGATGTCGACAAGGGCATCCCGGCCCTGGCGGGGCAGCCTGCCGGGTACCTGCGAGAGCAGCTGACGCTGTTCAAGGCCGAAAAGAGGAACCCCAAGGATGCCCTGATCAAGTCCACGAAGGCGATGCTGGGGACCATCCCGGAGGCGACCCTGGCCGACCTGGCCGCGTACTACTCGAGCCGGAGGTAGCCGGGCCCGGCCTTCCGGGCGGTCACGCCATGGCGCTGTATCGTGGCTGCGACCTCCCCGAGGATCTGTGGTACGACGTCGACCGCGACGTCTGGGCGCGATTCGAGGCGGACGACACGGTCACGCTCGGCATGACGGACCCGGCGCAGACGCGCTGCGGCCGAGTGGTGAGCGTGCGCTTCAAGGCGGTGGGGCGCCACGTGCCGCGCGGGCAGAGCCTCGGGACCATCGAGAGCGCGAAGTGGGTCGGGCCGTTTCCCGCCGTGCTGTCGGGGGTGATCGTCGCGAACAACGAGGCGGCGTTCCGGCAGGACATCCTCGCCGCCAACAAGGATCCCTACGGCGAAGGCTGGCTGGTGCGGCTCAGGCCCGAGCGGCTCCCGGAAGAGCGCGGGGCGCTGGTCACCGGGGCCGACGCGCTCGCCCGCTACCGCGCGCGCATCGACGCCCACGCCATCAACTGCATGCGCTGTGCAGGGTGAGGCGCAGCCGAAGGCGAGCCGAACGAAACATGGAGGTGGGTCCGAGCGGAGCGAGGCGGGTGAGGCGCAGGGTTGGCGAGCCGCAGCCGAAGGCGAGGCGAGCGCATCCGGAAGAAGACATGGAGATGGATGCAGAGCGGAGCGAGGCGGATGAGCAGGTGAGGCGCATCGAGGGACACGACTTCCCCGAGGGGCTCTGGTACCAGGCGGCGGAGCACCTCTGGCTGCGGCCCGGAGAGCCGGACGGGAGCGGGCGGCGGCTGGTGACGGTGGGCCTCGACGCCCTCGGCGTGCTGGCGCTCGGCGAGGTGGTCTATGCGGAGCTCGGCGAGCGCGGCCTCGACGTCCGGGCGGGACAGGCGCTGGGCTCGCTCGAGGCCGAGAAGATGGTGCGTCCCGTGCTGGCGCCGGTGTCGGGCACCGTGGTGGAGGTCAACGACGAGCTCCAGGCGGCCCCGCGACGGCTGAACACCGATCCCTACGGCGGCGGCTGGCTGGTCCGGATCGCGGCCGGCGCCTGGGATCTGGAGGCGACGGAGTTCCTCCGGGCGCCGGGCGACGTGGAGGCGTGGGTGCGGCAGGAGCTCTCCGAGCACGAGGACAGGCGGTGACCGTCGCGCTCCGCGAGATCCACTTCTATGCCCCGGGGCTCAGGCGCTACCGGACCTCGGAGTGGACCGGGCAGGAGCCGGGGCGCTTCGTGTCCGTGTCCGTGACGGGTGCCGCGTGTGCGCTGCAATGCGATCACTGCCAGTCGAAGGTGCTCGAGGGGATGTGGTCGCTCGGGGGCGCGACGCTCTACGATGTCGCGCTGGAGGCCCGGGAGCGGGGGGCGCGCGGGATCCTGGTCTCCGGCGGCTCCGACCGGCGCGGGCGCGTCCCGTTGCTCCGGCACGTGCCGGACCTCAAGCGGATCCGGCAAGAGCTGGGCCTGCTGGTCCGCCTGCATCCCGGCTTGCCTGACGAGGAGACGGCGGCGGCGCTCGGCGAGGTGGGTGTGGATGGTGCCATGCTCGACATCATCGGCGCCCAGGAGACCATCCGGGAGATCTACCACCTCGACGTCCCCGTCGGGGAGTACGCGGCCGTGCTCGAGCGGCTGGACGCCCACGGGGTCCCGCTGGTGCCCCACATCATCCTGGGGCTCCACCGCGGCCGCATGCTGGGGGAGTGGACGGCGCTCTCCATGGTGGCGCGCCATCGCCCCCGGCTGCTGGTCCTCGTGGTGCTGATGCCGATGACAGGCACGGCCATGCGGGACGTGACGCCGCCGTCAGTGGCCGAGGTCGGCGCCTTCTTCCAGACGGCGCGCGCCGCCATGCGGGAGACGCCCATCGCCCTCGGCTGCGCTCGCCCCCTGGGCCCGGTCAAGGCCGAGATCGACCGGTGCGCCGTGGAGGCGGGGCTCGACGGTATCGCCTATCCGGCCGAGGGCATCGTGGCCTATGCGCGGTCCCGCGGCCTGACGCCCCGCTTTCACGACGCCTGCTGCGGTATTGATTGGTGAGCCGAAGCCGAAGGCGAGGCGAACGGATATGGAGGAGCAGTGGCGAGCGTCAGCGAGCCGGGGGAGCCGAAGCCGAAGGCGAGGCGAATGAAATATGGAGAATCCCCGAGCGTCAGCGAGCCGGGGGAGCCGAGGCCGAAGGCGAGGCGAACGGATATGGAAGAGCGGTGGCGAGCGTCAGCGAGCCGGGTGACGACATGACCACGGAAACCGTCGGCGGAAAGAAGACGAAGCTCGCGCTGCTGGAGCACGCGGAGCGGACGCTGCCGAGCCCCGACCACGTGCGGATCAGCGTGGCGGCCGCCATGTCCATCGGGCTCCGGCCGGGCCTCTTCTTCCGCAACGCCAGCTGCGACTGCGTGAACCTGCTGCTCAACTACCCCGAGGGCTGTTACGCCAACTGCACCTACTGCGGGCTGGCCCGGGAGCGCCCGGGACTCGCCCAGGATAACACCTTCATCCGCGTGGGCTGGCCTGTCTACCCCACCGAGCGCGTGGTGCAGGCCATCGCCGAGAGCGAGGCGCGGGTGGGGCGGGTCTGCATCGCCCAGGTGCAGGACCGGCGTGCCTACCCGGATCTCCTCGACATCGCGGGCCGCCTCAGGCGCCGGTCGTCGGTGCCCATCTCGGCCCTCGTCTCGGCCACGCTGCTCGACGAGGAGAAGCTCCTCGCGATCCGGGAGGCGGGGGTGGACATCGTCGGCGTGGGACTGGATGCCGCCAGCGAGGAGGTCTTCCATCGCACGCGGGGCCGGGGCGCGCGCGGGCCCCACTCGTGGGCGCAGCACTGGGAGATCATCCGGCTGGCTCGCAAGCACTTCGGCCCGATGAAGGTGAACTGTCACGTCATCGTGGGGCTCGGCGAGACGGACGCGGAGCTGATCGACCTCTTCTATCGGGTGCGAGCCGAGGAGATCGCCGCGTATCTGTTCTCCTTCAACCCCGAGCCTGGAACCGACATGGCCGGGGCGCCGCGCGCCCCCATCGCGCGGCTCCGGCGCATCCAGCTCACCAAGCACCTGATCGAGGAGCGCGGGTTGCCGCGCGAGGCCATCGAGTGTGACGAGGCGGGCGCGCTCCTCCGCGTGCATGCGCCGCGAGCGCTCATCGAGGAATGCATCGCCGCCGGGACGCCGTTCATGACCGATGGCTGCCCCGACCGCACCGGCAGGATGGCCTGCAACCGGCCCTTCGGCAGCTACCGCCCGGGCGAGGAGTTCCGCGACTACCCGTTCCGGCCTACCGAGGACGACATCGCCGTGATCCGCGCCGAGGCCGCCTTCGACGAGGTCACCGGGTGACCGACCATCCCGTTCGCCTCCTCGACCTCGGCGAGGTCTCCCCGCTCCGCTCGCAGGCCCTCTACCACGGCCTGGGCGAGAGCATGAATGAGCAGTCGCCGGACACCATCGTGCTCTGCCATCCCGCCGCGCCGTACTTCTCGGTGGGCCATCACCACGCTCCGGCCGACGAGCTCGACCTCGAGTGGTGTCGCGCCAGCGGCTACCCCGTCCTCCGGCGGCGCATCGGCGGCGGCACGGTCTTCCTCGATCGGAGCCAGCTCTTCTACCAGTGCATCTTCCACCGCAGGGGCGCGCCGCTGATGGTGGAGGGGATTTACCGCCGCTTCCTGATGCCGGCGGTCGAGGCGCTGCGTGGGCTCGGGCTCCCCGCGAGCCTCGAGGGCATCAACGAGATCGAGGTGGCGGGTCGGAGGATGGCGGGCACGGGCGGCGGGCAGATCGGCGAGGCGGTGGTCGTGGTCGGCAACGTGCTCTTCGACTTTCCCGCCTCCGTGATGGGGCGCGCGTGGCGTGCCCCCTCCCCCCAGTTCCGGCGGCTCGCCGAGGAGGGGCTGCGGCTCCACGTCGGGACGTTGGGCGCGGCGCTGCCGTCTCCGCCGGCCCAGGCCGGGATGCGGGAGCGGCTCGTCGCCTCCTACGAGACGGGCCTCGGCCGCCCCCTCGTCCGGGGCCGGCTGACGCCGGCGGAGACGGCCGCGGTGAGGGCCGAGGAGGAACGCCTCGCCCGGCCTCCCGAGCGCTCCCGCGCGCCGGGGCGGCCGCTCACCCGGGTCAAGGTCACGCGCCGCGTCTCGGTCCACGAGTGGACGTGGCGCGCGGGCGAAGGAGAGACCCGGGTCACCGCCCGCGTGGCCGATCGCCACATCGAGGAGCTCGTGGTCGCCGGGGCGCCGCTGGCGCCCGACGACGCCCGCCGGCGCGTGCTCGAGGCGCTGAGTGCGGGATGAGGGACCACCTGGAGGCAAGCCATGTTGCGGACCGATGGACCTGCTGATCGCGGTGCCGCTCGGCTTCGTCCTGGGTTTCCTGATCGGTCTGACCGGCGTCGGCGGAGGCGCCCTGGTCGCGCCCGCCCTGTACGTGGTGCTGGGGCTCCCTTACGGAGAGGCCGTGGCCCTGTCGCTGATCTACTCCCTCTTCACGAAGGTCGTGAGCGGTGTCCAGCACATGCGCCAGGGAACGGTTCTGTGGAAGGTGACCCTGCTGTACGGGCTCCTGGGAATCCCGGGAGCCATCCTGGGATCGCGGCTGGTCTACCTGGCCGACGCGGGGCTGCAGCGCCTCTTCCCCCTGATCATGGGGGGCGTCCTGCTCGTGGTCTCCGCGCTCATGCTGATGGAGACGGGCATGCGCTCCCTGGCGGCCCGCCCGAAGCCCTTCTCCCCCCACGAGGTCGGCTGGCAGGGCGTCGCGGGCATCGCCGCGCTCCAGCTCTTCGTGGGCGTCCTCCTGGGGATCACCTCCGTCGGCGCGGGCAGCATCATCATCCTCTCCATGGTCTTCCTCTTCCGGATGACCGCCCGCGAGATCGTCGGCTCCAACATCATCATTGCGCTCATCATGGTCGTCCCCGCGGGATTCGCCCACTACCTTGCCGGCGGGGTGGACTGGCGGCTCCTGGGCCTGCTGCTGCTGGGCTCCTTCGGGGGGGCGGTGCTGGGATCCAAGTCCACGATGTTGCTGCCGGACCGGTTACTGAAGCTCGCCATGGTCACCCTCATCGTCGGAGGAGCCCTCTCGACCATCGCCAAGGCGTGGTGAGGTGAGGCATCTGGAGGGCAGCGTCTACCCTACTTGACCTGGTGCGCGGTGCGTCATGGGCAGATACTTATGGACTTTGGCCAGATTATTTATTTGCCCTGGCCCCCGGCTACTGACATCCTTCTGCAGGTCACCGACCAATGAACCTGCACCACCTCCGGATCTTCTACACCGTCGCGCAGCGCAGGAGCATCACGGCGGCGGCCGAGGACCTTCTCCTCAGCCAGCCTGCGGTGAGTCTGCAGCTCAAGGCCCTCGAGAAGGAGCTGGGCATGCCGCTCTTCCAGCGCGGCGGCTCGAAGCTGGCGCTCACCCAGGCCGGCGAGGTGCTCTATCGCTCCGCCGTGTCCATCCTCCACGCCAAGGAGGAGGTCGAGCGCTCCATCGGCGAGCTGCGCGACGGGACCAAGGGCCGGCTGATCCTCGGCGCGGGGACGACGGGGGGGATGTACGTGCTCCCGAGAATCGTCCAGGCCTACAAGGGGCTCTGGCCGGAGACCGAGATCGTCTTCCACATCGGGAACACCGACCACATTCTCGAGAAGCTCCTGGAGAACGTCGTGGACATGGGGCTCGTCGGCGGGCCCATCGACGACCGGCGCTTCGTCGTCGAGCCTGTCTGCCCCGACGAGCTGGTTCTCATTGCGGCGCCGACGCACCCCATCGTGTCGCTTGGCAAGGTGACCCTCAAGGACCTGGCAGGGCTGCCGTTCATCGTGCCCGAAGCGGGGTCCCGGACCCGCCAGCTCGTCGAGCGCAACTTCCGGGACGCGGGGGTGCCCTTCAAGATCGCCATGCAGCTGTCGGGCACCGAAGGCGTCAAGCGGGGGGTCGAGGCGCGTCTCGGTGTGGGCATGGTCTCGCGCTACGCGGTCGAGTCCGAGTGCCAGCACGGTGTGCTCCAGCGCGTGCCCATCGAGGGGTGGGGGATCACGCGCACCATGAACCTCGTCTACCGGAACCAGAAGTACTTCTCCCCGGTGGGGGAGCGCTTCCGCGACTTCGCGAAGTCCTACGGGGAGCGTCATCTCGGTCAGCCCGTGGCCTCGACACCGCGCGGCGAGGTCGGGGGCCCGCGCGGTCCGGGAGGCGCGCGCCGCGCCGGCGGACGGGCCAGAGGGGTCCGCAGCGATCGGGAGTGATGCCCGGGAGCCGGCGAACCCGGTGCGGATGGAGGTGATGCCCGACCGGAGCTCCACGCAGGGATCGCAGTGGAGGCAGTGATTGCCCCGGGGGCAGGGGCGCCGGGAGCGGAGGAGCGGCAGAACGCTGCCCGGATCCGTTCCTGGGAGGAGCGAGCCATGGCAGAGGCGAGAGGCGGGTCGGCGCTGCTGAGAACCGAGGACTGGCTGGCGGTATGGCTGGGGTTCCTGATCATCGTGCTCGTGCTGGTCGGGGTGAGGCCGGACATGCCCAAGTTCCGGTGGGCCACCGCCGCCGGCTTCACGGCCACCGCGGCCGAGGCGCGACCGGCCGTCGAGAAGCTGGCCGGGGATGCCGCCGCCAAGGGGGAGCAGGAACTGGCGACGGCCGCAACCACCCTGGCGACGGCCATCGGGGCCGGCGACCGTTCGGCGATCGGAGGCGCGGCCAAGGGGTTGGGCGAGGCGGCGGGCAAGAGCAAGGACGCCGCGCTCAAGAAGAAGGGCAGTGACCTTGCCAGGAAGATCGGCGGCGATGCCGGCGCCGTCGTGGGCAAGGTCTTCTCCGGCGAGAACATCTGGAAGGCCGTGGTCGTGGGCATCGGCTACCTCGTCCTCGCCGCCATCGGTATCGCCCTCATGGGCGGCAGCGTGGGCAAGTTCGTCGTGGGCTTCCCCGTCGTCTACGCGCTGGCCTGGCTGTCCCAGGTGATCGCGGGCAACTCCACGATCAACTACTGGGGGTTCGAGTACGTCATCTTCGCGCTCGTGATCGGGCTCCTGATCAGCAACACGGTGGGCATCCCGGACTGGCTCAAGGAGGGCGTCCGGACCGAGTACTACATCAAGACAGGGCTCGTCATCCTGGGCGCGGGCATCCTCTTCCTGGAGATCGTCCAGGCCGGGGCGCTGGGCATCGTCCAGGCGGTGCTCGTGGTCGGCGTCATCTGGTACATCTGCTTCTGGCTATGCCGGAAGATGCGCGTGGACGACGACTTCGCGGCCATGCTCTCGACGGCGGTGTCCATCTGCGGCGTCTCGGCCGCCATCGCCGCCTGCGGGGCCATCCAGGGGGACAAGAAGAAGCTCTCGTACGTCACCTCGCTGGTGCTGATCGTGGCCGTCCCCATGATGGTCCTCATGCCCTGGGCCGTGAAGTTCTTCGGCATCCCGGAGATCGTCGGCGGGGCCTGGCTCGGCGGGACGCTCGACACGAGCGGCTCCGTGGTGGCGGCGGGTGCTCTCATCAGCGAGCCCGCCATGAAGGCCGGCGTCATCGTCAAGTTCTCCCAGAACGTGCTCATCGGCGTGGCCGCCTTCCTGCTGTCGGTGTGGTGGACGTTCAAGGAGGGCGCGAAGACCGGCGAGCGGCCGAGCGCCGGCGTGATCTGGGAGCGCTTCCCGAAGTTCGTCCTGGGGTTCGTGGTCGCGTCGATCGTGTTCTCCTTCATCCTCGACGCGGCCACCGTGGGCGCCACCAAGGGGTCACTGGGCGGGATGCGGACCGTGTGGTTCGCCCTGGCCTTCATCTGCATCGGCCTCGAGACGCGCTTCACCGACCTGGTTTCGATGGAGGGCGGCCGGCCGGCCGGGGCCTTCCTCGTCGCCCAGGCGATCAATGTCATCTGGACGCTGATCCTGGCGTTCCTGCTGTTCGGAGGTGTGCTCTTCGCGGCGCCGGTGATCAAGTAGGAGGGCGCCACAGCAGCTTTCGAGAGCCGTCGCCCCGCGCGCGACCCGCCCGGCACCGGAAGAGTGCGAGCGATGACCGATCGCCTGGCGCTCTCGGCGCCGGTGCAGGTGCGCGCGGCGGCGGCGGAGGTGTTCGCGCTGGTGAGCGATCTGAACGAGGGAGCGAGCATGAGCCTGGTGAACCCACACGGCAGGGACAAGCGCCTGAAGCCGCTGCTGCTCGGCGGCCAGGAGTGCGAGGAGGCGACGCGCAGGGCCCGGGGCCTCCCGCGCCTGGCGATCAGCTCGCGCGAGACCTCCGACCTCATCATGCTGGGCATCGGCGCCTTCACGCCGCTCGAGGGCTTCATGGGGCGGGCGGACTGGCAGGGGGTCTGCGACGAGTACCGCCTGGCCGACGGGACCTTCTGGCCTGTCCCCATCACCCTCTCCACGACGCGCGAGGAGGCCGGGCGGGTGCGGGACGGCCAGGACGTCGCCCTCGTGGACGGGGAGAGCGGCGAGCTGATGGGCACGCTGACCGTCCGCGAGCGGTACGCCATCGACCGGGCCCACGAGTGCAAGCAGATCTTCCGGACCGACGATCCCGCCCACCCGGGTGTCGCCAACGTCATGGGACAGGGCGAGGTGAACCTGGCGGGCGAGGTCCGCGTGCTGAGCGAGGGGCGGTACCCCGCGCAGTACGCGGGGCTCTACATGCGACCCGAGGAGACGCGGAAGCGGTTCGCCGAGAAGGGGTGGAGCACGGTGGCGGCGCTCCAGCTCCGGAACCCCATGCACCGCTCCCACGAGTACCTGGCGAAGATCGCCGTGGAGATCTGCGACGGGGTGCTCATCCAGCAGATCCTGGGCAAGCTGAAGCCCGGCGACATCCCGGCCGAGGTGCGCGTCCGCGCCGTGGACACGCTCGTCCGGCACTACTTCGTGAAGGACACCTGCATCCAGGCCGGCGTGCCGCTGGAGATGCGCTACGGCGGGCCCCGCGAGGCGCTGCTCCACGCCGTCTTCCGCCAGAACTTCGGCTGCAGCCATCTCCTCGTCGGCCGGGACCACGCGGGCGTCGGCGAGTACTACGGGCCCTTCGACGCGCAGAAGATCTTCGACGAGATCCCGAAGGGCTCGCTCGAGCTCAAGCCGCTCAAGATCGACATGACCTTCTACTGCAGGAGGTGCGACGGCATGGCGACGGGGCGGACGTGCCCGCACGGCAAGGAGGACCGGCTGGCGGTGAGCGGCACGATGCTGCGGAAGACGCTGTCCGAGGGCGGCGAGGTGCCGGAGCACTTCAGCCGGCCCGAGGTGCTGGCCATCCTCAAGGACTACTACGCCACGCTCGAGGACAAGGTGGAGGTCAAGCTCCACAAGTACGCCAAGGGCGAGAAGTAGCGCCCCAACCAACCAGGAGGAGGAGTGATGCCGACATTCGTGAACCCGGACAAGTGCGACGGATGCCGCGGGCTGGCGCGCACGGCCTGCATGTACATCTGTCCCAACGACCTCATGAAGTACGACCCGGAGCTGGGGAAGGCCTACAGCAAGGAGCACGGGATGGCCTTCAACCAGGAGCCCGACGCCTGCTGGGAGTGCTTCTCGTGCGTGAAGGCCTGCCCGCAGGGCGCCATCACCATGCGCGGCTACGCCGACGTGGTGCCGCTGGGCGGCTCGCTGGTCCCCCTGCGCGGGACGGACGCCATCATGTGGACGGCCAAGTACCGCGACGGCCAGATCAAGCGGTTCAAGTTCACGATCCGGACCACGGCGTGGGGCTCCATCGACCCGTTCAAGGACGCGCCCGCGCCGCCGGCCGACAAGATCAAGACACAGGAGCTGTACGCCGAGGGCAAGTGGCTCATGGTGGACAAGCTCCCCACCCCTACCAAGAACTGACCAGCGAGGGCTCAGAGAGATGGCTCAGCCAGAAACGGAAGTCGTCGAGACCGATGTCTTGATCCTGGGCGGGGGCATGGCCGGCTGCGGGGCCGCCTTCGAGGCGGCCTACTGGGCCCGAGCCCAGGGCCTCCGGGTGGTGCTGGTGGAGAAGGCGGCGGTGGAGCGCAGCGGCGCGGTGGCCATGGGGCTCTCCGCCATCAACCTCTATCTCGGCATGCGCTGGAACCAGAACCAGCCCGAGGACTTCGTCCACTATGTGCGCCAGGACCTCATGGGGATGTCGCGGGAGGACCTGGTGTACGACATCGCCCGCCACGTGGACTCCTCGGTGCACATGTTCGAGGAATGGGGCCTGCCCATCTTCAAGAACGCCGACGGCACCTACAAGCGCGAGGGCCGCTGGCAGATCATGATCCACGGGGAGTCCTACAAGCCCATCGTGGCCGAGGCGGCCAAGACGGCCGTGGGCGAGCAGAACGTCTACGAGCGCATCTTCGCCGCCCGGCTCCTGCTGGACCCCAAGGACCCCGGCCGCATCGCGGGGGCCATCGGCTTCAGCGTGCGCGACAACAAGATCTACGTCTTCAAGGCGCGCGCCGTCATCGTGACGGCCGGCGGGGCCACGGGGGTCTTCCGCCCGCACGCCCACGCCGAGGGGCTCGGCCGGATCTGGTACGCCCCGTGGAACACCGGGTCGGCCTACAGCCTGATGATCCAGGCTGGCGCCACGATGACGCAGATGGAGCACCGGCTGGTCGTGGCGCGCTTCAAGGACGGCTACGGCCCGGTGGGGATGTGGTTCCTCCTCTTCAAGGCCGTCCTGGAGAATGCCAAGGGAGAGAACATCGAGCAGAAGTGGGCTCACCTCCTCGAGGAGTGGAAGCCCTACGGCACCGGCAAGCCGATCCCGACGCCGCTCCGGAACCACCAGATGGTCGCCGACTTCCGGGCGGGGGGGGCGCCCTTCTACCTCCGCACGGACACGGCGCTGCAGCGCATGTACGCGGAGGTCGGCAAGGATCCCAAGAAGATGCGCGAGATCGAGGCCGATGCCTGGGAGGACTTCCTCGACATGACCATGTCCCAGGCGCTGATCTGGGCCTCGGACAACATCGACCCGGCCAAGACGCCGTCGGAGATCGTGCTCACCGAGCCGTACCTCATGGGCTCGCATGCCTCGGGGACGGGGGCCTGGGTGAGCGGGCCCGAGGACGTGGCCCCGAAGGAGTACTTCTGGGGCTACAACCGCATGACGACGGTGAAGGGGCTCTTCGCCGCGTGGCCTACGTCATGGACAGCGGCGCCGCAGCGAGCGTGGACCAGGACCAGGTCGAGGCCGTCAAGGCCGAGCTCTGGGCGCCCTTCGAGGTCTACGAGAAGGGGCGCAAGGCCTCCACGACGGAGGAGATCAACCCCAACTACCTCTTCCCGAAGATGGCGTTGCACCGGCTGCAGAAGATCATGGACGAGTACGCGGCGGGCCAGGGCTCGCAGTACATCACCACGGCGGGGATGCTCACCAAGGGGCTCGAGCGGATGCAGTACCTCCGCGAGGATCTCTCCAAGCTCGCGGCCCGGGACCTCCACGAGCTCATGCGCTGCTGGGAGATCTGGGACCGGGTGTGGTGCGCCGAGGCGCACATGCAGCACATGCTCTTCCGGCAGGAGACGCGGTGGCCGGGGTATTACTACCGTCCGGACTTCCCGTCGCTGGACGACCAGAACTGGCGCGTGTTCGTCAACTCCCGCTACGACGCGGCCGCCCGCGCCTGGAAGCTGGAGAAGACGCCGTTCCTCACCAACATCTCGTAGCCGCCTGAGGCGAGTTCGGGGTCGAGCGCGGCGGGGAACCCGAGCAGGGCTCCCCGCCGCCCGACGCAGAAAGGGTCTGTGCCCATGACGCAGTCGACCGTGGAAGGGGCGGCGCGGGCGGCGGAGACGGTGCCGTCGGTGCACCGCAGCATCCTCGTGATCGGCGGGGGTATCGCCGGGATCACGGCGGCGGTGGAAGCGGCGGAGGCCGGCTACCAGGTCTACATCGTCGAGAAGAACCCGTATCTCGGCGGGCGGGTGGCGCAGCTCAACAAGTACTTCCCCAAGCTCTGCCCCCCGTACTGCGGGCTCGAGATCAACTTCCAGCGGATCCGCAAGGAGCCCCGGGTGCGCTTCTTCACCCTCGCCGAGGTCGAGCGCCTCACGGGCCGCACGGGGCAGTTCGAGGCGACGCTCGTGCTCCACCCACGCTACGTCAACGACCGGTGCACGGCCTGCGGCGACTGCGTCCGCGTCTGTCCCGTGGACCGGCCCAACGCCTTCAATTACGGGATGGACACCACGAAGGCCATCTACCTGCCCCACGAGCTGGCTGTCCCCATGAAGTACGTCATCGACGGCACGGCCTGCAAGATGGCCGAGTGCGCCAGGTGCGTGGAGGCCTGCGGCTACGGCGCCATCGACCTCGCCATGCAGCCGCGCACCCTCACGCTCCAGGTGGGGGCGGTGGTGGTGGCGACCGGCTGGAAGCCCTACGACGCCGGCCGCATCGACAACCTGGGTTTCGGCCGCTACCCCGACGTCATCACCAACGTCATGATGGAGCGCCTGGCCGCCCCCAACGGCCCCACGAAGGGACAGATCCTGCGCCCGTCCGACGGCAAGCCCGTCGAGAGCGCCGCCTTCGTCCAATGCGCGGGGTCGCGCGACGTGAACCACCTGGGCTACTGCTCCGGCATCTGCTGTCTGGCCTCGCTGAAGGAGGCGACCTACCTGCGGGAGCAGAACCCCACCGCCAAGGCCCACGTCTTCTACATCGATCTCCGGACGCCGGGCACCTACGACTTCTTCGCCAGGAAGGTCCTGGCCGATCCGAATGTTTCGATCACGAACGGCAAGGTGGCCCGGATCGTCGAGGATCCCGCCACCCGCCGCCTGACCGTGGAGGCCGAGGACATCCTGTCCGCCGCGAAGACGACGGTGACGGTGGACCTCGTCGTCCTGGCCAGCGGCATGGTCTCGAGCCTCGAGGGGACAGCGCCGTCGGCCGGGGTGGGGCTCGATGCGGACGCGTTCGTCGTGCCCGACGCCTCCGGCGAGGGAATCGTGGCGGCGGGCTCCGCGCGCAGCCCCGGGGACGTGGCCACGGCCACCCAGGAAGGGACCGCCGCCGCGCTCCGGGCCATCCAGGCGATCCAGGCGGCGGCACGGAGATGACCCCCGTGGAGAAGAAGCTCGGGATCTACGTCTGCAGCGGATGCGGGATCGGCCAGTGCGTGGACGCGGACAAGGTCGCGCAGATCGCGCGCGACACGGCCCAGGGCGCGGCCGTGAGGACGTCCCCGGCCTTCTGCCTCGAGGATGTCCGGCTGATCCGGGAGGACGTCGAGCGCGAGGGCGTGAACACCGTCGTCATCGCCGCCTGCTCCCCCCGCGTGAACACGGATGTCTTCGCCTTCCCCGGGGCGACCGTCGACCGGGTGAACCTCCGCGAGCAGGTGGCCTGGAGCCATCCTCCGGGGCACGAGGAGACCCAGGCGCTGGCGGAGGACGCACTCCGGATGGGCCTCGCCCGCGCCCAGAAGCTCAAGCTCCCGACGCCCTTCACCGAGGCGCAGGAGCGGAGCGTGCTCGTGGTGGGCGGGGGCGTGGCGGGGCTCAACGCGGCGCTGGGCGCCGCGGAGGCCGGCGCCCGCGTGCTCCTCGTGGAGAAGGCGCCGCGGCTCGGCGGCTTCGCCCTCAGGCTCGGGAAGCAATACCCGAAGCGGCCGCCGTACCACGACCTGGAGGAGGTGGCCGCGGAGGCCCTCGTCGGCCGGGCCGAGACCCATCCCGCCATCGAGGTCCTCACCGGCGCCGAGGTGCAGGGCATTGCCGGTCAGCCCGGCAAGTTCGAGGTGACCCTCACGCGGAACGGGGAGCCGCGCGCCGCCACCGCAGGCGCTGTCGTCTGGGCCACCGGGTGGAAGCCCTTCGCCCCCGCTGCCCTCGAGCGCTACGGCCACGGCCGCTGCCAGAACGTCATCACGAGCGTGGCCCTCGAGGACATGGCCCGCGCGGGCGCCATCGCCCGCCCCTCGGATGGCCGGACGCCCCGCTCGGTGGCCATCCTGCTGTGCGATGGCGCGGAGGACGCGGACAACGTCAAGCACAGCGGTTCCGTGACCTACCTGGTTGCCCTCAAGCAAGCCGCCTACATTCGCGCCCAGCACCCGGACACGTGCGTCTACGTCGTCTACCGGGACATGCAGACGCCGGGGCAGCACGAGTACTTCTACAAGGCGGTGCAGGAGGATGCCGGCGTGATGCTGACCCGCGGGCGTGTGGCCGGCGTCTCCGCCGCCGCCGACGGCGGCGTGGTCGTGGATCTCGAGGACTCGCCGCTGGGCGGCCCCGTGCGGCTCGAGGCGGACCTGCTGGTCCTCTCGGTGGGCATGGCCCCCGTGTCCTCGGAGGACGAGGGGCTCAACCTCACGTATCTGCAGGGCAAGGGCCTCCCCCTCTCGCGGTACGGGTTCGCCGACTCGAACTTCATCTGCTTCCCGTACGAGACGCGGCGGACGGGCATCTACTCGGCCGGCTGCGTCCGCAAGCCCATGGATCTCCAGGCGGCGGCCACCGATGGCGCGGCCGCCGCGCTCAAGGCGATCCAGGTGACGGAGAAGGCCGCACTGGGGGCGGCCGTGCACCCGCGGGTCGGGGATCTTTCCTTCCCGAGCTTCTTCCTGCAGAAGTGCACGATGTGCGGCCGCTGCAGCCAGGAGTGCCCGTTCGGCGCCATCGAGCTCGTGCCGGAGAAGAACACCCCCTTCGTCGTCACCAACCGCTGCCGCCGCTGCGGGACCTGCATGGGGGCCTGCCCGGTGCAGATCATCTCCTTCGACGACTACTCGGTGGACATGGTGGCCTCCATGATCAAGGCCGTGGAGGTGCCCGAGGGAGACGACGACAAGCCGCGGATCCTGGTCCTGGCCTGCGAGAACGACGCCTACCCGGCGCTGGACATGGCAGGGATCGACCGCCTGTCACTGCCGGCCTCGCTCCGGATCATCCCGGTGCGCTGCCTCGGCTCGGTCAACGCCATCATGGCCGCCGATGCCTTCTCCAAGGGCTTCGACGGCGTCGTCCTCCTCGGCTGCAAACCCGGCGAGGACTACCAGTGCCACTCCATCAAGGGCAGCGAGCTCTTGACCACGCGGATGGACAATGTCCGCGAGACGCTCGGCCGCCTCATGCTCGAGCCCGAGCGCGCGCAGGTGATGGAGACGGCCATCTCCGACTTCGCCGCGCTCCCCGGCAAGCTCGCCCGGTTCGTGGAGTCCATGAAGGCCATCGGCCCGAACCCCATGAAGGGCTTCTAGTGGCCTGTCCCAGCAGTTTGGCGACGAACTCCCGGGCGAGACTGGGGGCGCCCGCTCCCGAACACGCTCCCTCGCGGGCGCGCAGCGTCCAGTCGCAACGAGCCACGGGACGCAGGTTGCGGGCTTCGGCGACCCGCAGAAGCCACGGTTCGGGAGCGTGCGCCCCCAGCCCCGCCCTCACCCGTCTCAGCGACTTCTGGGACAGGATACTGGCATCCTGCCTCAGGAGTTCATCGACAGGCGGCGCCCGGTGGGGCAGGGGGCCCTCCCCGCGGAACCGTGGCTTCTGCGCGCTGCCGGAGCCGAAGACCTCGATCTCGTGGCCCGGTACGGGACGGGGCTGCGGGTTGGGACTCAGCGTGTTCTGCGGGGAGGGCCCCCTGCCCCGGCCGGCGCTTTGCCGTCGGATCTCCGCGACAGGGCGCTAGTGCCCGCGCCAGTCAGCGTGGACCTGGGCTTCAAGCGGGAGATCATCGGCCGCGGCGCCGCCGACCTCACCGCCTGCTACCAGTGCGGGACCTGCTCGGTGGTCTGCCCCCTCTCGACGGCGGACAACCCCTTTCCCCGGAAGGAGATGGTCTGGGTCCAGTGGGGGCTCAAGGAGCGGGCGCTGGGCAATTCCTCCATCTGGCTCTGCCACCAGTGCGCCTCCTGCACCGCCTACTGCCCCCGGGACGCCGGGCCGGCCAGCCTCATGGCCGCGCTGCGGGAGCAGAGCATCCGCCACTTCGCGGCGCCGGCCTTCATGGGGCGGGCAGCGAGCGATCCCCGCTTCCTGCCGCTGCTCTTCGCCGTGCCGGCGCTTCTCTTCCTCGCGCTCCTGGCCTCGCTCGGCCACCTCGGGCGGCTCCCCGAGGGCCCCGTGGTGTTCTCGAAGCTCATCCCGATCATGCACATCGAGATCGTCTTCATCGCCGCGATGACGCTGTCCGGCCTCGGCGCCCTGGCCGGCGGCATCCGGTACTGGAAGGCCATGCGGGCGCACATGGCCGGTGACGGCCGGGCCCCCGCGCAGGCGCTCGTGCCCACCGTCCTCGCCATCCTTCGGCACCGGAAGTTCGGCGAGTGCCGCTCCCGCTCGGCCGGGAGCCGTCGGACCTTCGAGGAGCATCTCCACCCGACCCACCTGGCGGTGTTCTGGGGGTTCCTCGGCCTGGTGGCGACCACCACGTCGGTAGGCATCGGCATCTACGTCTTCGGCTACCTCACCCCGTGGCCGCTCGGGCATCCCGTGAAGATCCTCGGCAACGCCAGCGGCGTCCTCGTGGTGGGGGCACTCCTGGTCTTCGGCTACCGCCGGATCGCCGATGCGGAGCGGGCAGGGCGGAGTAGCTATCCGGACTGGCTGTTCATCGTGGTGCTGGGGGGCACGACGCTCACCGGGTTCCTCTGCGAGCTGCTGCGCCTCGCCGACGCCCCGGGCGCAGCCTACCCGATGTACGTCGTCCACCTGAGCTTCGTCTTCGTCCTCCTGGTCTACATCCCGTACTCGAAGTTCTCGCACCTGGTCTACCGGACCACCGCCATGCTCTATGCAGCGAGCGCGCCGCCAGCGAAAGGAGCCCCCTGATCCCCATCTTCGATCTCAGGCCGGAGGAGGTGGCGGCCTGCATGGCGCCGGTGGCGCACGACAAGCAGGCGCTGGCCGACTACCCCCGCGGCGCCGCCGAGCCGGGCGGGACGGCCTGGCCACCCCTCGTGGCGGCCCGGCCCACGGGGCATGCGGAGTAGACGGATGACGTGGGACCGCAGCAGCGATCAGCATGAGCTCGCCCGCGAGCGTACCGCCGAGGCCAGGCGGCGTACCCATCTCGCGAATGAGCGCACCTACGCGGCCTGGGTTCGAACCGCGCTGGCCCTCATCGCGCTGGGAGTCGGCATCGCCGGCTACTTCCACCTGGCCGGGAACGGCCGGGTCCAGCTCTTCGTCCGGCTCGGCGCGAGCTTCGTCATCGGCGGCGCCCTGATGGCGGCCCTGGCCACCTACGCCTACCGCAAGACATACGAGAGCGTCGAGAAGGGCGAGTACGGCAGCACCATGACCCTCACGCTGCTGCTGGGGGCGATTCCCATCCTGCTGGGGCTGCTGGCCCTTGTCATGATCATTCTCCAGTAGGGCCGGAGCCGAGAGCGAGCCGCGTGGGCTGGCGCTACATCGCCGACGATGGGGTCGGGGCGGCCGCGGGGCTGGCCGCCGACGAGGCGGTCACCCGGCGACAGGGCAGCGGCGAGAGCCCGCCCACGCTCAGGCTGTACACCTACCGCTCCCACTGCGCCCTGGTCGGGCGCTTCCAGCGGCTCGGCTCGGAGCTCCGGCTCGACGAGTGCCGGCGAGTGGGCGTGGAGGTCAACCGGCGGCCCACGGGAGGCGGGGCGATCATCATGGGCGCCGATCAGCTCGGGATCGCCATCATGACGCGCGCGACGGCCGGGGAACGCTCCTACGACCGCACGCGCGAGCTGTTCGCACGCTTCTCCTCGGGGCTCACCGGGGCCCTCGGCGAAGTCGGCATCGCGGCCGAGTACCGGAGGAAGAACGACGTGGAGGTGGGCGGGAAGAAGATCGCCGGGCTCGGCATCTACTTCGACCCGGCCGGTGGGATGCTCTTCCACGCGAGCCTGCTGGTGGACCTCGACGTCGCCTTCATGCTCTCCGTGCTCCGGACGCCCTTCGAGAAGATCTCGGACAAAGAGATCGCCACCGTGTCCGAGCGGATGACGACGGTCCGGCGCGAGCTGGGGCGGCAGGTCAGCACCGCCGAGGTCCGCGAGCTCGTCCGGGCGGCCTACGCGCGCGCCCTGGGGCTCGAGCTCGAGCCCGGGCCCTTCTCACCAGAGGAGCGCCTGGAGATCGCCGCGCTGGCCCGCGACCGCTACCAGACCGAGGAGTGGCTGGCCCGCGAGCCCGCCACGCCGGACGCCATGGGCTCGGCGACGGTGAAGACGCCGGGGGGGCTCCTGACGGCGCACCTCACGCTGGCCGGCGAGGTGATCAAGGCCATCTACTTCACCGGGGACTTCTTCACCGACGACACCGTCCTGGCGGGGATGGAGCGGGCGCTCCGCTGGCACCCCGTGGGGGTCGAGGCCGTGACGGAGACGCTCGAGGCGCTCCGGCGCCGGGAGGCGCTGGCGCTGCCAGGGGTGCCCTCCGAGGCGGTGGCGCGTGCCGTCGAGCTGGCCAGCGGCGCGGCCCGGCGCCACGAGCAAGCGGGAACCGCGAAGGGCTGCTTCGTGAACCCTTGACGTACACTGAGGTTGACAGGAGTCAGAGGTGAGCGGGCATGTCGCCCTCGCTGCCGGGGTAGTCCAGGGACTGCTCGAGGACACGCCCGGCGAGCGCGTGGCTCACGGTGAGCGCCGCCGCGCCGACGAGGGCGCACAGGGCGAGGAGCAGCAGGCCGGTCCGATGTCGAGGGCGCATCAGCGGGGAGGCAATGATGCCCCACATCTTACAGGAGGGATCGGAATGAGCGGAATGCCGACTGCAGTTCGCGTGACACGCCGGAGGCTGCTGCGCGGCCTGGGGCTCCTGGGGCTCGCGGGCGCCGCAGGGTCGCTCCTGGCGGGGCCACGCCCCGCCGCGGCCCAGGGCAACCTCGCCAACCTGCTGCCCGAGGAGCCCGTCGACGCCACGCTCAAGCGGCTCTTCGGGGGCCGCCCCATCAAGGACGGCTCCTCGACGATGAAGCTCGAGCTGCCGCTCATCGCCGAGAACGGCGCCGTGGTGCCGGTGACCGTCGACGTGACGCCTCCCCCGGGAGGGCATGTCAAGAGCATCTACATCATCTCGGACAAGAACCGGCGCCCCATGAATGCCAGATTCAGCTTCAGCCCCGGCGTGAGCCAGCCCTTCGTGGGCACCAACCTGCGGCTCAACACGACCGGGGACGTGCGAGCCATCGCGGAGCTCTCCGACGGCACCTTGCTCATGGCCAAGCGCCAGGTCAAGGTCACCGTCGGCGGCTGCGGCGGATGACGGGGAGACAGCGCCATGGCGGAGATCGGACGCGTCAGGATGCGCATCCCGTCGAGCATCAAGGCGGGAGACATCGTCAAGGTCCGCGTGCTGGTGATCCACCCCATGGAGATCGTGGAGCGGAAGGACGGCAAGCCCGTGGACAAGAACTACCGCTTCATCAACCGCGTGATCGTCACCTACCTGGGCAAGGAGATCGCCCAGTTCGAGACGACGCAGTCACTCAGCGAGAACCCGTTCTTCTCGTTCGCCTTCAAGGCGACCGATCCCGGGCCGCTCAAGGTGACCTTCCTCGACACCCACGGCGGCAAGTACGAGGGGACGGCCGACATCAAGTTCGGGTGACGCATCCCGCCCGCTGACAAGGAGGCCTCGAACCGATGATCCGCCCCGCTCGCGTGGCAGGCGCATGGGTGCTCGTGGCGGCGCTCGCCGCCGGTTGTTCCGAGACGCAGCCCCCGGATCCGCGGGCCGGCTTGCCCCCGACCCCATGGGTCACGCGCGCGACCGCCGAGGCCCGCGGCGAAGTCAAGACCCTGCCCGATGGCAAGCGGCAGGCGCTCCGCTACAAGGGCTGGAGCAGCGCAGACTTCGGCCAGTTCAGGACGTACGCCTACGATGACACCAGGCCGGAGCCGCGACCGGGGAAGGCGCCCATGCCTGCCGCCGCGGGAGATCCCAAGAAGGGCCGGAGCCTCTTCCTGGCCAGAGCCAAGGGGCCGTGCACGGGCTGCCACCTCATCCAGGGGCAGGACGTGTGGCCGGCGGGCAACATGGGGCCGGATCTCTCCACCTTCGGCGACCGGGGCCTGACTGACGAGTACGTCTTCAACCTCATCTACGACCCACGGCACATCTTCCCCAACACGACGATGCCCCCGTGGGGCACGAGCGGCATGCTCGCCCCCGGCGAGGTCATGGACCTCGTGGCCTTCCTCAAGACGCAGAAGGGGCCCCCGCCCCCGGAAAGGGACAGGGAGCGGAATCCCAACACCCGCCCCAAGCCCCCCGGCTTCGGCGACAACCTGGATTCCACCAACAACCCGGCCGTGGTCCGCGCCGAGGCGGCCGAGGCCTCCTGGGCCAGGAAGGGGCCGGCCGGCAAGTCCTGCGCCGACTGCCATCCGGGCGGGCCCGGCAAGGCCATGAAGGGTGTGGCCACGCACTACCCGAAATACGTGCAGCCCTACCGGCGCGTGATGAGCATCGAGGACTTCCTCACCGTCCACGCGCCCGAGACCACGGGCACCCAAGTGCTGGCCCAGAGCGCCGAGAACCTGGACATGACCATCCTCGTCAAGATGGCCTCCAACGGGATGCCGGTGGCGCTGGATCTGTCGACGCCCGAGCACCGCGCGGCCTTCGAGCGGGGCCGGGCGAGCTTCCACAAGCGCGTCGGCCAGCGCAACCACGCCTGCGCCGACTGCCACACGACGGGCAGCGGGCGCGGCGCCGAGCGGTTCCTGGGCGGGCGGCTTCTCGGCAACGTGGAGAACGGGCTCACCCGCCACTTCCCCACCTGGCGGACGAGCCAGGCCCAGGTGTGGGACATGCGCAAGCGCATGCAGTGGTGCCTGACGCCGCTGGGGATGAACATGCTGCCGGCCGACGCCGTCGAGTACGCCGAGCTGGAGCTGTACCTCACCTCGTTCGACCAGGGCGAGCCCCTGAGCGTGCCGGGCATCAGGCACTGAGGGCGTGGACGTCACGCGTCGGGACTTCCTGACGCTCCTCGGCGTGGCCGGCGCCCTGGGGACCGGAAGTGGCGGGGCGCTGGCCGCCGCGCTCGAGCCCGAGCGCCTGCTCGACTTCCAGCCGCTGGGGCCCGTGACCTTGCTCCACATGACGGATCCGCACGCGACCCTGCTGCCGGTCTACTACCGGGAGCCGGACAGCCTGATCGGCGTCGGCGCCGAGGCAGGCACGCGGCCATTCCTCACCGGCGAGGCTTTCCTCAAGGCCTACGGGCTGGCGCGCGGCTCGGCCGCCGCCTATGCCCTCACGCACCTGGACTTCGTCGCCCTGGCCGCGCGCTACGGCCGGATGGGTGGCTACGCGCACATCGCGACGCTGGTCCGGCGTGTCCGCGCCGCGCGCCCGGGCCAGACGCTGCTGCTGGACGGCGGCGACACGCTGCAGGGCTCGGCCACGGCCCTCTGGACGCGTGGCGAGGACATGGTGCGGGCCATGAACCAGCTCGGCGTGGATGTGTTCACGCCCCACTGGGAGTTCACCCACGGGATCGACCGGGTGAAGGAGCTGTTCGGAGACCGGGAGAGCCGGGGGCTCTTCAAGGGTGACTTCGTCTGCCACAACTGCAAGGAGCTCAACTGGGACGAGCCCGTCTTTCACCCGTATACCCTCCGTGAGGTGGGCGGCGTCAAGGTCGGCGTCATCGGTCAGGCCTTCCCGTACGTGCCCATCTCCCACCCCCAGCGTCTCGTGCCGAACCTCACCTTCGGGATCCAGGAGCAGCAGGCCCAGCGGCTGGTCAACGAGCTGCGGGACGACAGGAAGGCGGACGTCGTGGTGCTCCTGAGCCACAACGGGCTCAGCACCGACGTGAAGATGGCCGGTCGAGTGCGCGGCATCGACGTCGTCCTCGGCGGCCACACCCACGACGGCCTGCCCGAGCCCATCACCGTGGGCCGGACGCTCGTGATCAACTCGGGGGCCCACGGGAAGTTCTTGAGCCGCCTGGACCTGGACGTCAGGCGCGGCCGCGTCCAGGCGCACCGCTACAAGCTCCTGCCCGTGCTCTCGCGGCAGGTCCCCGAGGACCCCGACATGGCCCGCCTGATCCGCGAGATCCGTGCCCCCCACGAGGCGCGTCTCGCCGAGCCCCTGGCCGTCTCCGAGAGCCTCCTCTACCGCCGCGGGCACTTCAACGGCAGCTTCGACGAGGTCCTTCTCGATGCTCTCCTCAAGCGCCTCGACGCTCAGGTGGCCTTCTCCCCGGGCTTCCGCTGGGGCCTGACGATCGTGCCGGGCCAGACGATCACGCTGGAGGACGTGTACGCGCATACGGGGCTCACCTACCCGAACACGCTCGTGCGCGAGCTCACGGGCGCCGAGATCCGCCAGATCATGGAGGATGTGGCCGACAACCTCTTCCACCCCGATCCCTACTATCGCCAGGGGGGGGACATGGTCCGCGTGGGCGGGCTCACCTACGCCATCGATCCCCGGAAGCCCATGGGGCAGCGGATCAGCGACATGCGGGCGGGCGGCGTGCTGCTGTCCGCCACCAGCCGGTACAAGACCGCGAGCTGGGCCTCCGTCGGCCCGGAGGCCCCGGGGCCGCCCGCCTACGATGTGGTGGCCCAGCACCTGCGCGACCTCAAGCGGGTCAGGCTCGACCCCCGGCCTCGCGTGAAGGTGCTGTGAGGCCCCCGACCGGGACGGGGTCGGGCCGCCCGGGCCATCCGGGCCGGGCGCCGCGGGAATAGAGCGCGGCGCGCGGGGGTTGTGGGGAGAGGGAGACCGCAGGATGAGGCAGGCTCGGAAGATGTCGGCGGTCGCGCTCTCCCTGCTCGCGCTCCTGGTCGCCGGCACCGTCTCGGCGGCCGGATCGGAGGTGGTCGAGGACCTGCTCCTCGACCTCCAGCTCGTCCCGCTCGATGGTCAGACGCCGCCCCCGTTCACCCTCGAGGCCCTCGACGGCAAGCGGGTGTCACTGTCCGACATGAGGGGGCAGGTGGTCCTCCTCTACTTCTGGGCCTCGTGGTGACCGTTCTGCGCGAGGGAGTTACCCTCGACCATCGAGCAGGTGCACCGGGAGCTGGGGCGGAAGGGGCTGACCGTCCTGGCCATCAACATCCAGGAGGGTCGGCAGAAGGTGGCCGCCTGGGTGAGAGACAGGGGCCTGACCTCGCGGGTCCTGCTCGATCCGGCGGGGGAGGCCGTGGCCGCCTACCGCGTGACAGCCACGCCCACCGTCTTCCTCATCGGGCGCGACGGCAAGATGGTCGCGCGGGGCGCCGGCACGCGCAGCTGGCTCGGCGCCGAGGGGCGGGCCCTCCTGGGCGCGCTGCTCGCCGCTCCCGGCGCGGATCCCGGGCGTCCGGCGCCCGCCCGGTGACCCGGGCGCCCGGCGCCGATTGCGCCCGCCTCTGCCAGACGCTATAGTCGTGCCGCGCCGGCCGGGTCTCGACCATCCCGGCGCTTGCATCTCCCGACCGCGGCGGGTTTCGTGATCGACACCATCGTCAGCGACATCCTCGTGCTCGGCGCAGGGGGGGCGGGTCTCTGCGCGGCGCTGCACGCCTCGGACCGCTCGCCCCGGCTGTCCGTCACCGTCGTCGTCAAGGGGCTCCTTGGCCGCGCCGGCTGCACGCGCATGGTTCAGGGCGGCTACAACGCCGTCCTCGGCGAGCCCGACTCGCTGGACGCCCATTGCCTCGACACTCTCAAGGGCGGCGGCTGGATCAACGACCAGGAGCTGGTCTGGAGGCTCGTCTCCGAAGCTCCCCGCCGCGTGCTCGAGCTCGAGGCTCGCTACGGCTGCTTCTTCGACCGGGACGCCGGCGGCCGCGTCCACCAGAAGCCCTTTGCCGGCCAGACCCACGACCGCACCATCCACAAGGGCGATCTCACCGGCATCGAGATCATGAACCGGCTCAGCGAGCAGGTCTGGGTCCGGCCCGCCATCCGCCCGCTCGAGGAGCACCGGGCGGTGGCTCTCCTCCGCGACGAGGGGGGGCGGGTCGGCGGCGCCCTGCTTCTCGACATCCGGAGCGGAGCCTTTCTCGTCGCGAGGAGCCGCGCGACGCTGCTCGCCACGGGCGGCGGGCCCACCATGTACCGTGTCTTCGCCTGCTCGGCGGACAAGGCCGCCGACGGTCTCGCGCTGGCCGTCCGGGCGGGAGCGCCCCTCAAGGACATGGAGATGATCCAGTTCCACCCAACCGGCCTCATCGTCCCCGACTCGCTCATCACGGGGACGCTCCTGGAGGAGGGGCTGCGCGGGGCCGGCGGGCGGCTGCTCAACGACCGCGGCGAGCGGTTCATGGCGCGCCATGACCCCGAGCGGATGGAGCGCTCCACGAGGGACCGCGTGGCCCGGGCCGCCTTCATCGAGGCGTGGGAGGGGCGGGGGACGCCCAACGGCGGGGTATGGCTGGACGTCTCGCACCTCGGCGCCGAGTTCGTCGAGCGGAACTTCCGCGGCATGGTCAAGCGCTGCCGCGACTTCGGCCGCGACCTGGCACGCGAGCCCGTGGAGGTGGGGCCGACGGCGCACTTCACCATGGGCGGTGTCGTGATCGACACGGACTGCAGGACGCCGGTGGAGGGGCTCTTCGCCGCCGGAGAGGACGCCGGCGGCGTCCACGGCGCCAATCGCCTGGGCGGCAACGGGGTGGCGGACTCCACGGTGTTCGGCGGGATCGCGGGCGACACCATGGCCGAGTGGGTGGCCGGCCGGCCCCTCCCGCGCCTGTCCGGGGCCGCCGCCGCGGCCGAGGCCGCCGCCATGACGGCGGCCCTCGAGCGGAGGGGGGAGGAGGACCTCTACGGGCTCCAGGCCCGGCTCCGCGACGTCATGTGGGAGCGGGTGGGACTGATCCGTACCGGCGCGGGGCTCCAGGCGGCGGTGGGGGAGATCGAGGAGATCGCCGCCCGCGCCGAGCGCGTCGGGCTGGCCGGCGGTCCGGCCTTCAACCTCGCCTGGCAGGACTGGGCGAACCTCCGCCACCAGGCGCAGGTGAGCGGCCTCATCGCCCGGAGCGCGCTGGAGCGGGCGGAGAGCCGTGGGTCTCACTTCCGTGCCGATCACCCCGAGCCGTCGGCGGTGCTGGTCAACGTCCACGTCCAGATCGAGGAGGGGGCCACGCCCCGCCTCTGGACCGAGCCCGTGCGTCTCACCCGCTACCGCCCGGAGGCAGCGAGCCCCGCCCTCGGCGTCGAGGTCGGCGACTGACCAAGGAGACCCCCATGCCCCACTCCGTGACGCGTATCGCTTCGTCGCTCGGCGCGGCCCTCCTCGCGCTGACCCTGCTCGGCGCCCCGCCGGTCGCCTCCCAGGAGGCCCGGCAGCTCCGCATCGTCAAGCAGCCGGGGCTCGGCTATCTGCACATCATCCTCATGCGCGAGATGAAGCTGCTCGAGAAGCGGCTCCCCGGGGTGGAGCTCGAGTGGCGGCAGCTCACCTCGGGCCCCGTCATCCGCGACGCCATGGTGGCCGGGCAGCTCGACATCGGCTCCGGCGGGCTCGGCCCCTTCATCCAGGCCATCGACCGCGGGCTCGACTGGAAGACGCTGGGTGCCCTCAACGAGATGCCGCTCTACCTCAACTGCGCCCGTCCGGACATCAGGAGCCTCAAGGACCTCAAGCCCACCGACCGCATTGCCATGCCCGCCATCGGGTCGATCCAGCACGTGGCGCTGCAGATGGAGGCCGAGAAGGTGCTGGGCAACCCCAAGGCGCTCAACACGCAGATCGTCGCGATGGCCCATCCCGACGCCACGGCCGCGATCCTGTCCAAGCGCGAGATCACCTGCCACCTCAGCTCGCCGCCCTTCCAGTACGAGCAGCTGCGAGACCCCGGCATCCACACGGTGATGGACAGTTACCAGGCCGCCGGCGGCCCGCACACCTTCAATCTGGTCTGGGCCAGCGAGAAGTGGGTGAAGGCCAACCCGCGGCTCGTCCGGGCCTTCGTCGAGGCGCTCCGGGAGGCCACCGACTTCATCACCGACAAGCCAGCCGAGGCGGCGCGGCTCTATGTCGCCAGCGAGAAGGCCAAGTCCACGCCCGAGCAGATCCTGCAGATCATGAAGCAGCCGGGGCTGCGCTACTCCATGACGCCCACGGGGCTCATGAAGTTCTCGGCCTTCATGCAGAAGATCGGCATGACCAAGGCCGTGCCGGCCTCGTGGCGCGACTACGCCTTCGAGCACCTCCACTCGGCCCCCGGGAACTAGCTCGCGCCTGATGCAGGAGCTGCTCCAGGTCCGGGACGTCACGATCTCCTACCCCACCGAGACCGGGCTCTTCACCGCGGTGGAGGGGGTGTCCTTCTCGGTGGGCGTGGGGGAGAAGTTCGTCCTGCTGGGTCCCTCGGGGTGCGGGAAGTCCACGCTCCTCAAGTCCATCGCGGGCTTCCTGCTCCCGGCATGCGGGGCGGTGGAGCTCGACGGGCGCCGCGTCTCGCGCCCCGGGCCCGACCGCGTGGTCGTCTTCCAGGAGTTCGACCAGCTCCTGCCCTGGAGGACCGTCCTCGGCAATGTCCTGTACCCGCTGCGCGTCGCCAGGCGCATGCCCGACCGGGCGGCACGCGAGCAGGCCCGTCGCTTCATCGCCATGGTGGGGCTCGAGCCCTTCGCGGACTCCTACCCCCATCAGCTCTCGGGCGGCATGAAGCAGCGCGTCGCCATCGCTCGCTCGCTGGCGCTGGACCCGGCCATGCTGCTCATGGACGAGCCGTTCGCGAGCCTGGACGCCCTCACCCGCCGGAAGATGCAGGAGGAGCTGCTCGGCATCTGGGAGGCGACGCGCAAGACCATCCTCTTCGTCACCCACTCGATCCAGGAGGCGGCGCTGCTCGGTGATCGCATCCTGATCCTGTCTCCGGGGCCGGGGCGGGTGCGCCGTGTCCTGGACAACGCCGCGGTGGGCCAGCGGGAGACGGAGGCGGCGCTCCGGGTGCAGCGCGAGGTCCAGGAGATGCTTGGCGAATGACCGCGGGGTCCGGCGCGCCGCTGTCGCTCTGGCGCCACGCCCCGGTGCGCAAGGCCGCGATCGTCGTCGTCCTGCTGCTGGCCTGGGAGGGGCTCACGCGCTGGGCGGCGAGCCCGCTCCTCTTCCCGCAGGCCTCCACGGTGCTGGGCTCCTTCCTGCGCTCGGTCCGGTCGGGCGAGCTGCCGGGCTACGCCGGCCAGTCGCTCAAGGTGCTCCTCACCGGCATGGCCATCGGCGCCGCCATCGCGCTCGTGCTCACGACGCTCGCCGTGACCACGCGGCTCGGCGCCGAGTTCCTCGAGACCATCACGTCCATGTTCAACCCGCTCCCGGCCATCGCGCTCATGCCGCTGGCGCTGCTCTGGTTCGGGCTGGGCGTCAACTCGCTCATCTTCGTCATCATCCACTCGGTGCTCTGGCCCATGTCGCTCAACACCTACACGGGCTTCATCACCGTGCCGCCCACGCTCCGGCGCGTGGGGCAGAACTTCGGCCTCACGGGCTGGCGCCTGGTGGCGGGCATCCTGTTGCCGGCGGCCTTCCCGTACATCCTCTCGGGGGTCAAGATCGGCTGGGCCTTCGCCTGGCGCACCATCATCGCCGCCGAGATGGTGTTCGGCGTCGCGGGCAGCCAGGGGGGACTCGGCTGGTTCATCTACCAGAACCGCTTCGAGATGAACACGGACCTGGTCTTCGCGGGCCTCGTGACCGTCATCCTCATCGGCCTCCTGGTGGAGAACCTCTGCTTCAAGTGGATCGAGCGCAAGACGGTGCTGCGATGGGGGATGTCGGCCGGCCACTGACCCGGTGACGCTCCGTCGCAGGCGCGGAGGCCAGCCGCCCGTCGGTCAGAGGCGGGACCTCTGGGCCCTCGCGGTCAGCGGTTCCGGCTCGCCCGGGGCCGCGTGGCGGTGCCGCCGGACGGGCCGAGGGGGACGCCGCAGCTCGGCCAGGAAGGCCTCGAACCCGCCGGGGGATCCCTCGGCGAGGCTCCAGCGCCGGATGGCCCGGAGGTCCACGCGCCGCTTCCGGGCGATGGCGACGGCGACGGCCAGGCTGCTCCGGTCGTTCCAATGGTAGAAGGCGGCCAGCCGGTCCCGGCACGAGTCCGTGGCCGACAGGATGAGGGCCCGGGCTCCGCGCCGCCTGCGCTCGACGGGCCTGATGGCGTGGTCGCTTCCGATGGCCAGCGGCCCGCGCGGGAACTCGACGTAGAACGCCGTGCGCGGGTGCACGTAGGAATCGCCCCGGCGGAGGAACCTCACGCTGGCCATCGCCGCGTCCAGCCGGGCCTGGGTGGTCGGGCCGACCAGCACGAAGTCCACGTCGCGCGACTGGTAGTCGCCCGCCGTGTGCAGGCTCGCGCACGCGCCGCCGGTGAGCACGGCCCGGATGCCGTGCCGCCTGAGCGCGTCCCCGAGCGCGATGGCCACGTCCGCCAGCGAGGACTGCCGGGTGATCACAGCGACTTGGCGGTCCGCCGGGGCCGGCGGCGGAGCGCAGCCACCCGGCCACGGAGGTCCTCCTCCGGCTCGGCGAGGCGGTCGAGGTACTTCCCCAGCGCCTCGTGGGCGAAGTAGCGGGGCTCCAGCCGGAAGGCGCGCGTCCGGCCCACCGGACGCGCGGCCACCAGCCCGTCGCGCTCCAGGCTCGCCAGCGCCTTCTGGACGCTGGAGAGGGGGGCGCCGAGGAGCCGGGCCAGCTCGCGCGGATAGCTCTCGCCCAGCAGGCGGAGGGCGAGCAGCGCGCGGGTCCGGGTCCGGCTGCCGAAGGGGCTCGAGGTGATCGTGACCTCCATAAGAGGTCATATGACCACTCTCTGCGGTCTCAGTCAACCTGGCCGAGTCCGACCTGCAGAGGGCGGACGCAGCGGTGCTATACTCGCGGCCGATCATGAGTGAGCCCCGGGTGCTCCGGCGCGGATGGACGACGCGCGAGGGGTGGCGCGACACCAAGGCCGGCCTGTGGGCCTGGCTCCTCCAGCGGGCCGCGGCCGTGGCGCTGGTCGTCGTGATCGCCCTCCACCTGCAGAACCCGTTCATCCCCGCCGTGCAGGCGGTGCTTCTCGGGCTCGTGCTGCTCCACGGGCTCCTGGGCTTGCGCGCCATCCTGCTCGACTTCGGTCTGCCGGTGGGCTGGCACCGCGCGCTCTTCGCCGGCGCCCTCGGGCTCGCGATCCTGCTCTTCGTCGTCTTCTGGATGTGGCGGTGGTCCTGAGGGTCTTCCGGTGGGACCCGGGCACGGGTGAGCGCGTGCAGGAGTACCGCGTGACGGCGCGCGAGGGGATGACAGTGCTCGACGCGCTCGTGGAGATCCAGCGCGGGAGCGATCCGACGCTCGCCTTCCGGTACGCCTGCCGCGTGGGCATGTGCGGCTCCTGCGCCATGGTCATCGACGGGCGCGAGCGCTGGGCCTGCCGGACCCTCCTCGCGCGGCTGCCGCGGCGGACCGTCAGCGTGCGCCCGCTCTACCACTTTCCGCTGATCCGGGACCTCGTCGTGGACCTGGAGCCCTTTCGCCGGAGAATGCTGGCGACAGCGGCGACCTTCGAGCCGGCCGAGGGGCCCGCCGCCTTCGCTGCCGTGGGCCGGGACACCGCCGAGCGCCGCCAGGTGGCCGCCGCCATCGAGTGCATCGGCTGTGGCATGTGTCTGTCGGCCTGCACCATGGTGGCCCACGACGAGCGCTTCCCGGGACCCGCCGCGCTCAACCGCGCCTTCACCCTCCAGCTGGACAGCCGTGACGGGGCCCACGCCGACCGCGCCACGCGCCTCCGGTCCGAGGACGCGCTGGTCCGCTGCCACGCGCAGGCCAGCTGCACGGCGGTCTGTCCCATGGAGATCTCGCCCACTGACTCGATCCTGAGCCTCCGCCGCCGCGCCATCCTCGCGCTGTTCTGAGCCGATCGGCCCATTTCCCGCGGGCCGTCGGCGCCGCTGAGCGCCTTGACCCGTTGCCGCGCGTCATGCTAGCGTAGCCGGTGAATTGGACAGGTCGCCTCCTGTCCCGAGACGGGCTGGAGGCGATTCGTCCGTGTAGCCCCGAATCGCGACCTGGTGACCACGCGGTCCGGTTGATCGAGGAGGCCCTCCATGGCGGTAGACCTCATCCAGCGGCTCTATGAATCCGTGCCCGCCCGCCTCGAGGCCGCGCGCCGGCGCTTCGGCCGCGGGCTCACACTGGCCGAGAAGATCCTGGTGAGCCACGCCGACGACTTCGACGCGCAGGAATGGAACCGCGGCCGGGCGCAGCTCCGGCTCCGGGTGGACCGCGTAGCCCTGCAGGACGCCACGGGGCAGATGGCGCTGCTCCAGTTCATGCAGGCGGGCAAGAAGCGCGTCGCGGTGCCCAGCACGGTCCACTGCGACCACCTCATCCGGGCCCAGAGCGGGGCCCCCGAGGACATGAAGCGCGCGTCCACGGAGAACCGCGAGGTGTACGACTTCCTCCGATCGGCCGCGCGCAAGTACGGCCTCGGCTTCTGGAAGCCCGGCTCCGGCATCATCCACCAGGTGATCCTGGAAAATTACGCCTTCCCCGGTGGGCTGATGATCGGCGCCGACTCCCACACGCCCAATGCCGGCGGCCTCGGCATGGCGGCCATCGGCGTGGGCGGCGCCGACTGCGGCGAGGCCATGGCGGGACTGGCCTGGGAGGTGCTCCACCCCCGGCTGATCGGCGTGCGGCTCACCGGAAAACTCTCGGGGTGGACGGCGCCCAAGGACATCATCACCTACCTCTGCGGGCTCCTCACGGTCAAGGGGGGGACGAACAAGATCATCGAGTACTTCGGGCCCGGCGCCGAGTCCGTCAGCGCCACCGGCAAGGGCACCATCTGCAACATGGGAGCGGAGCTGGGCGCCACCACCTCGCTCTTCCACTTCGACGACCGCATGGGAGAGTATCTCCGCGCCACCGACCGGGCGGATGTGGCGGCACTGGCCGAGCGGCACCGCGCGCACCTGGTGGCGGACCCCGAGGTGCTGGCCGATCCCAAGAAGCACTTCGACGAGGTGGTGGAGATCGACCTCTCGGAGCTCGAGCCCCACATCGTGGGTCCACACTCGCCGGATCGGGCGCGACCCGTCTCCCGCCTCGCCGCCGAGGTCGCGAAGGAGGGGTGGCCCGCCCCCATCAAGGCCGCGCTCATCGGCTCCTGTACCAACTCCTCCTACGAGGACATGAAGCGCGCCGCCCACATCGCCACGCAGGCGCTCCGGGCCGGGCTCAGGGCCAAGACCCCCTTTCTCGTCACGCCGGGGTCCGAGCGCATCTACCAGACGATCAAGCGCGACGGCCTCATGGACACCTTCGAGAAGATCGGGGGCACGGTGCTGGCCAACGCCTGCGGGCCGTGCATCGGTCAGTGGAAGCGCTCGGATGTGGCCGCCAGCGAGGCCAACACCATCGTCTCGTCGTTCAACCGGAACTTCCCGGGGCGCAACGACGGCAGCGCCGCCACCCTCTCGTTCCTCACGAGCCCCGAGATCGTCACGGCGCTGGCCGTCGCGGGCACGCTCGAGTTCGACCCGGTGCACGGCACCCTGCCGGGCCCCGATGGCCGGCCCTTCCGCTTCACCGCGCCCGAGGGGGAGCAGCTGCCGCCCCGGGGCTTCGCCCGCAGCGAGGAGGGGTACGAGGCGCCAGCGGACGATCCGGACAGCGTCACGGTGGCGGTGCCGCCGGACAGCGAGCGGTTGCAGCTCCTCCAGCCCTTCCCGAAGTGGGACGGCCGGGACATCGTCGACTCGCCGATCCTGGTGAAGACCCGGGGCAAGACGACCACCGACCACATCTCGCCGGCCGGCGCCTGGCTCAAGTACCGCGGCCACCTCGACAGGATCAGCGACAACATGTTCCTGGGCGCCGTCAACGCCTTCACCGGGGAGGCGGGCAAGGGCGTGAATCCCGTCACGGGAGAGGTGGGGTGCGCGTTCTCGAAGATCGCGCGCGACCTCAAGGGCCGGGGGATCGGCTGGGTGGTGATCGGCGACGAGAACTACGGCGAGGGCTCGAGCCGCGAGCACGCCGCCATGTCGCCCCGCTACCTCGGCGGGCGCGCCGTGATCGTCCGGAGCTTCGCCCGGATCCACGAGACCAACCTCAAGAAGCAGGGGATCCTGCCGCTGACCTTCGCCGACCCGAAGGACTACGACCGCTTCGAGCAGGGCGACCGGGTGAGCCTCCGGGGGCTCGGGAGCCTCGCCCCGGGCGCCCCGGTCGAGGTGGTCATCCGCAAGCCGGGCGGCGGGACGGCGACGATCCGCTGCAACCACAGCCTCACGGAGGAGCAGATCGGCTGGTTCAAGGCGGGCTCCGCCCTGAACGCCCTGAAATAGGCGCGCGATCACGGCTCACGGAGAGCCAGAAACAACCGGCGGGGACGACGGCGGCTGACGTCACGTGGGTGAAGGCACCCAACGCGAGGTTCCGTCGGGGATGGGCGGGCAACAGCCCGGGGCCCATCCCTGGTGAGAGACGCGGGCGTGGCGACAGCCCGGATGCCCGCCCTCCGGATGACGGCGACTCGCGACGCGCGACAGATGGATGCGAACGTGCAATTCCGGCGGGGGCGGGCGTGGCGACAGCCCGGGTGCCCGCCTCAGGTGAAGGAGATGCGTGCATGGCAGGCAAGGTGAAGGTTCCCGCGGGCGAGAAGATCACCGTCAGTCACGGCAAGCTGCAGGTCCCGGAGCACCCCATCATCGCCTTCATCGAGGGGGACGGCACGGGGCCGGACATATGGGCGGCCGCGGTGCGCGTCCTCGACGCCGCCGTGGCCGGGGCCTACAAGGGGAAGCGCAAGATCGCGTGGTGCGAGACCTACGCGGGCGACAAGGCGAAGGCGGTGTACGGGGCGGAGTGTCCGCCCAACCTCCTGCCGTCGGAGACCATGGACGTGATCCGCCAGTACCTGATCGCGATCAAGGGCCCGCTCACCACACCCATCGGCGAGGGGTTCCGCTCGCTGAACGTGACCCTGCGCCAGGAGCTGGACCTCTACGTGTGCCTCCGGCCGGTGCGCTACCTCAAGGGCGTGCCCTCGCCCGTGAAATCGCCGGAGAAGATCGACATGGTGATCTTCCGGGAGAACACCGAGGATATCTACGCCGGCATCGAGTGGGAGCAGGGGACGCCCGAGGCGAAGAAGGTGGTCCAGTTCCTCCAGAAGGAGATGGGGGTCAAGAAGATCCGCTTCCCGAACACCTCCTCCATCGGCATCAAGCCCGTCTCCAAGGAGGGCTCGGAGCGGCTCATCCGCGCGGCCATGCGCCACGCGATCGAGCAGAACCGCCGGAACATCACCCTCGTGCACAAGGGCAACATCCAGAAGTACACGGAAGGGATGTTCATGAAGTGGGGCTACGCGCTGGCCAAGCGCGAGTTCTCGGACCGGCTCGTCTCCTGGGACGACTGCGGCGGCAAGCCGCCCGCCGGCAGGATCCTGGTGAAGGACGCCATCACGGATGCCTTCCTCCAGCAGATCCTCACGCGGCCGGACGAGTTCGACGTGATCGCGTGCTGCAACCTGACGGGCGACCTCATCTCGGACGCCCTCGCGGCGCAGGTGGGCGGCATCGGCATCGCGCCGGGCGCCAACATCAACTACGACACCGGGCACGCCCTCTTCGAGGCCACCCACGGCACGGCGCCCAAGTACGCCGGCCAGGACAAGGTCAACCCGGGCTCCGTCATCCTGTCGGGCGAGATGATGCTGCGCCACATGGGCTGGACGGAGGCCGCCGACCGGATCGTCGCCGGGCTCGAGAAGACCATCGGCCAGAAGGTGGTGACCTATGACTTCGCGCGGATGACCGAGGGGGCCCGGGAGGTCAAGTGCTCCGAGTTCGGCACCGCGATCATCAAGAACATGGAGGGATAGCGATGGGCGCGCGGGCGAAGATCACCGTGGTGGGCGCCGGCAACGTCGGCGCCTCGGTGGCGCAGTACGCGGTGGAGAAGGAGCTGGGCGACGTGGTCCTGGTGGACGTGCTGGAGGGTATCCCGCAGGGCAAGGCGCTGGACCTGGCCCAGGCCGGGCCGGTGCACCACTACGACTCGGCTCTCGTCGGCAGCAACGGCTACGACGAGACGGCCGGGTCGGACATCGTGGTCATCACCGCAGGGCTGGCCCGCAAGCCGGGCATGACGCGGGACGACCTCCTCTTCAGGAACGCCGAGATCGTCGGGGGCGTGGTGGAGCAGGTCGCCGCCAGGTCGCCGGAGGCGATCCTGATCCTCGTGACGAATCCCCTGGACGCCATGGTCCAGCTCGCCTGGAAGAAGTCGGGCTTCCCGTCGCCGCGGGTCGTGGGCATGGCGGGCATCCTCGACTCGGCACGGTTCCGCACCTTCATCGCCCAGGAGCTCGCCGTCTCGGTGGAGAACGTGACCGCCTTCGTCCTCGGCGGCCACGGCGACACCATGGTGCCGCTGCCGCGCTACTCGACGGTGGCCGGGATCCCCATCACCGATCTCCTGCCGGCGGACCGCATCGAGGCCCTCGTCAAGCGCACCGCCAACGGCGGTGCCGAGATCGTCGCCCTGCTGAAGTCCGGGAGTGCCTACTACGCCCCCGCGGCCGCCACGGTGGAGATGGTGGAGGCCATCCTCAAGGACAAGAAGAAGATCCTGCCCTGTGCCGCGTACCTGGACGGCCAGTACGGCGTGAAGGGCCTCTACGTGGGTGTGCCCGTGAAGCTCGGGCGCCGGGGCGTGGAGCAGGTCATCGAGATCAAGCTCACGCCGCAGGAGCACGCGGCGTTCCAGAAGTCCGCCGGCGCGGTGCGCGAGCTGGTGGACAAGCTGAAGCTCTAGGCCGCAGGCGGACACGGCCATGAGAGACATCCACACGTCCTCCGTTACCGATGCGGTCAAGAAGCTCTGCATGGAGGCGAACTACGAGCTCGAGCCGGACATGCTGCGGGCCTTCGACCGGGCGCTCAAGACGGAGCGCTCGGCCGCCGGCCGGCAGGTGCTCCAGATCCTGAAGGACAACGCCGAGCTGGCCCGGACGAAGAAGATCCCGTACTGCCAGGACACGGGGTTCGTCGTCTGCTTCGTCGAGCTGGGGCAGGATGTGCACGTGACGGGCGGGCTCCTGGCGGACGCCGTCAACGCGGGCGTGCGCCAGGGCTACACGGAGGGTTACCTCCGCGCCTCCATCGTCCGCTCGCCCTTCGACCGGGTGAACACGGGGGACAACACCCCGGCCGTCGTGCACGTGGAGGTCGTGTCCGGCGCCACGCTCAAGATCCAGATCATGCCCAAGGGCGGCGGCTGTGAGAACCGCTCCAAGTACAAGATGCTCACCCCCGCCGAGGGGGTGGAGGGCGTCAAGGCATGGGTGCTCGAGTGCATCAAGACGGCGGGTCCGGATGCCTGCCCGCCGCTGGTCGCTGGCGTCGGCATCGGCGGCACCTTCGAGAAGGCGGCGATCCTGTCCAAGAAGGCGCTGTTCCGGGAGCTGGGCACGCCCAACCCCGACCCCGCCGTGGACGCCCTCGAGAAGGAGCTGCTGGATCGCGCCAACCGCCTCGGCATCGGCCCCCAGGGCTATGGCGGCGACACCACGGCGCTGGGCATCCACCTCCTCACTTACCCGTGCCACATCACCAGCTTGCCGGTGGCCGTGACCATCGAGTGCCACGCCCATCGACACAAAGAGGTGACGCTGTGAACGGGCGGCTTCGAGCGCCGGCTTTGTCGGCGCAATCGACCGGGGGGAGGTTCGGAAGGGGGGCGCAGCCCGCCTCCGAGATCTGCCACGCCCATCGCCACAAGGAGGTGACGCTGTGATCACGACGGCGGCCGACGGGATCAAGGACATCACCCCCCCGCTCACGGATGCCGACGTCGAGTCGCTCAAGGCGGGCGACCGCGTCCGGATCACGGGGGTGCTCTACACCGCCCGGGATGCCGCGCACGGCCGGCTGCTGCCGCTGATCGAGGCGGGCAAGCCCCTGCCCATCGACATCCGCGGGCAGATCATCTACTACACGGGCCCCTCCCCGGCCCGCCCCGGCGAGGTCGCCGGCTCCATCGGTCCCACCACCGCCAGCCGCATGGACAAGTACACGCCGACGCTCTATGGCCTGGGGCTCAAGGGGACGATCGGCAAGGGGGCACGCTCCCAGCCGGTGAAGGATGCGCTCCGGCAACAGAAGGCCGCGTACTTCGGCGCCATCGGCGGGGCGGGCGCGGTGCTCTCCCGCTTCGTCAAGAAGCTCCAGGTCGTCGCCTACGAGGACCTCGGCACGGAGGCAATCAGGCGGCTCGAGGTGGAGGGCTTCCCCGCCATCGTGATCTACGACTGCCACGGCGGTGACCTCTACCAGGACGGGATGAGGCAGTTCGCGCGCGACTGAGAGAATGGGAGAACACCGATGAGCAAACACACCTTCGGCAACCAGCGGGGCGAGGTCATCCCGGGGGCGACCCTGCGCACCGACGCGTGGTGGATCGAGCCCGCGCTGGTGATCCTGCTCCTGGGGAGCTTCGCGGTGTACGCCACGTGGGTCGCGCTCCAGAACGCGCACTACTACGTGGCGCCGTACCTCTCCCCCTTCTACTCCCCCTGCCTGACCACCAGCTGCCAGCACGTGACGTTGCCGCTGATCGGCTCGTGGTGGACCCTCTCGCCGGCCTTCCTGATCCTCTGGGTCCCCGGTGGCTTCCGGGCCACGTGCTACTACTACCGCAAGGCCTACTACCGCTCCTTCTTCGGCTCCCCACCGGGCTGCGCGGTGCGGGACGTGGCGAAGGGCTACACGGGCGAGACGCGCTTCCCCTTCATCCTGCAGAACATCCACCGCTACTTCTTCTGGCTCTCGCTCGTGATCGTGGTCTTCCTCTGGTGGGACGCGGTTCTCGCCTTCCGCTTCCCCGACGGCTTCGGCATCGGGGTGGGGACGCTCGTGCTGCTGCTCAACGCGGCGCTCCTCACGCTCTACTCCATCTCCTGCCACTCCTGCCGCCATCTCTGCGGCGGGCACCTCGACGCGTTCCACACCCGGCCGGCCAGGTACTCGCTCTGGCGCACCATCAGCTGTCTGAACGAACGTCACATGCTCCTCGCCTGGGTCAGCCTCATCTGGGTGGGGTTGAGCGACGTGTACGTGCGGCTGCTCTCCATGGGTGTCATCCGGGATCTCCGGTTCTTCTAGCGCGATGCCTTTCTCCCTGGAGGTACGCCAATGGCTGCTGACGTGAAGTACGAGACCCACGAGTACGACGTCATCGTCCTCGGGGCCGGCGGCGCCGGGCTCCGCGCGGCGATCGAGGCCTCGGCGCAGGGCGCCCGGACCGCGCTCGTCTGCAAGTCGCTCCTGGGCAAGGCCCACACGGTCATGGCCGAGGGGGGCATGGCCGCGGCGATGCGCAACGTGTGGAAAGAGGACAGCTGGCAGGTCCACTTCCGCGACACCATGCGCGGCGGCAAGATGCTCAACAACTGGCGCATGGCCCAGATCCACGCGCAGGAGTCGCCCGACCGGGTGCTCGAGCTCGAGGAGTGGGGCGCGCTCTTCGACCGGACCAAGGACGGCCTCATCTCGCAGCGCGACTTCGGCGGGCACCGGTACGCGCGCCTGGCCCATATCGGTGACCGCACCGGGCTCGAGCTGATCCGGACACTGCAGCAGCGCGCCGTGCACAGGGGCCTCGAGGTGCACATGGAGTGCAACATCCAGCAGCTCGTCCTGGACGGCGGGCGCATCGCGGGCGCCGTGGGCTACTTCCGCGCCACCGGCCAGATCGTGGTCTTCAAGACGAAGGCCGTGGTGCTCGCCACGGGCGGGATCGGGAAGTCGTGGAAGTTCACGACCAACTCCTGGGAAGGCACCGGGGATGGCGTCCGGCTGGCGCTGGATGCGGGCGCCGAGCTCATCGACATGGAGTGCCACCAGTTCCACCCCACGGGGATGGTGTGGCCGGCCAGCGTGCGCGGCATCCTGGTGACGGAGGGAGTGCGCGGCGACGGTGGCGTGCTCAAGAACTCTGACGGCAAGCGCTTCATGTTCGATTACATCCCCGAGTTCTTCAAGGCGGAGACGGCGGACAACGAGAAGGAGGCCGACGCCTGGTACGAGGACAAGAAGAACCGGCGCACCCCGGACCTCCTCCCGAGGGACGAGGTGGCCCGGGCGATCAACTCCGAGGTGAAGGCCGGCCGCGGCAGCCCGCACGGCGGCGTCTTCCTCGACATCGCCTCCCGGCGCTCGGCCGACTACATCCGCAGGCGGCTGCCCTCCATGTACCACCAGTTCAAGGAGCTGGCGGACGTGGACATCACGAAAGAGCCCATGGAGGTCGGGCCCACCTGCCACTACATGAACGGCGGGATCCGGGTGGACGCCGACACCACCGCGACCCGCGTGCCCGGGCTCTTCGCCGCGGGCGAGGTAGCCGGGGGGCTGCACGGAGCGAACCGACTCGGCGGCAACTCGCTCTCCGACCTCGTGGTCTTCGGGCGCCGGGCCGGGCTCCACGCGGCGCAGTACGTCAAGTCGCTGAGCGGCCGGCTCGCCGTGGACGCGGGCCAGGTGGAAGCGGGCGTGCAGGGGATCCTGGCGCCCTTGCAGGGAAAGGGCAACGAGAGCCCGTACGCGATCCACGCCGATCTCCAGGAGTGCATGCAGGCCCTGGTGGGCATCATCCGCACCGAGGGCGAGCTCAAGAAGGCCCTGGAGGAGATCGCGGTCTTCAAGCAGCGGCTCGGGCGCGTCAAGGTCGAAGGCGGCCGGGCCTTCAATCCCGCCTGGCACCTGACGCTGGACCTGCACTCCATGCTGGCCGTCTCCGAGGCCGTCACACGGGCAGCGCTGGAGCGCAAGGAGAGCCGCGGCGGTCACACCCGGGACGACTACCCGAAGGCCGATCCCACGTGGGGCAAGGTCAACGTGGTCGGGCGCCGCAAGAACGGCGAGATCAGCGTCTCCCCGGAGCCCATCCCCGAGATGCCCAGTGAACTGAAGAAGCTCTTCGAGGAGAACAAATAATGGCCGCCTCCGAAGTCACGATGCGGGTGTGGCGCGGCGACGCCAAGGGCGGCGCCTTCAAGGAATACCGGGTGCAGGCGCAGGAGGGGATGGTGGTACTGGACGTGATTCACGCCATCCAGGCTGCTCAGGCCGGGGACCTGGCCGTGCGCTGGAACTGCAAGGCCGGCAAGTGCGGCTCCTGCAGCGCCGAGGTCAACGGCAAGCCGCGGCTGATGTGCATGACGCGCATGAACGTGTTCAAGCCCGGCGAGCCCATCACGGTGGCGCCGATGAAGACCTTCCCGCTCATCCGGGACCTGGCGACCGACGTCTCGTTCAACTACGAGAAGGCGAAGACGATTCCCGCCTTCACGCCCGGGCCCAAGGAGTCCGACGGGACGCGGCGCATGTTCCAGGAGGACATCGAGCGCGGGCACGAGTTCCGCAAGTGCATCGAGTGCTTCCTGTGCCAGGACGTCTGCCACGTGATCCGCGACCACGCGGAGAACAAAGCGGCCTTCGCGGGTCCGCGCTTCCTCATGCGGCTGGCGGAGCTGGACATGCACCCGCTCGACACCCAGGACCGCCGCGAGCTGATCCGGCTGAAGGCCGGCCTCGGCTTCTGCAACATCACGAAGTGCTGCACCGAGGTCTGCCCCGAGTATATCCACATCACGGACAACGCCATCATCCCGCTCAAGGAGCGCATCGTGACCGAGTACTACGACCCGGTGGTGTGGGTCCTGCGCAAGCTCGGGGTGCGGAAGTGACGGGCGAGGCGCAGCCGAAGGCGAGCCGAGCGAATACGGAAGAGCCGGCGGCCGAGCGCGAGCCATGAAGGTCCACGAGTACCAGGCCAAGGCGATCCTGCGGGAGTTCGGCGTCCCGGTGCCCGCGGGAGAGGTGGCCGAGACGCCGGCCCAGGCGCGGGCCATCGCCGGGCGCCTGGGCGGCAAGGTGGTGGTCAAGGCGCAGGTGCACGCGGGCGGGCGGGGCAAGGCGGGCGGCGTGAAGCTGGCCGACGATGCCGCGGCGGCCGAGGCCGCCGCGCGCCAGATCCTGGGCATGATGCTCCGGACCCCACAGACGCCGCCCGAGGGCATCAAGGTCCTCAAGGTGCTGGTGGAGGAGGCCTCGTCCATCGCGACGGAGCTCTACCTCTCCGTGACGCTGGACCGGGCGCGCGCCCGGCACGTGGTCATGGCCTCCCAGGCGGGCGGCATGGAGATCGAGGAGGTCGCTGCCAGCCACCCGGAGAAGATCATCCGCGAGTGGGCCGACCCGGCGCTCGGGCTCCAGCCCTTCCAGGCGCGCGCACTGGCCTTCGGCCTGGGGCTGTCGGGGGACCAGTTCAAGGCGGGCGTGGGGCTGATCCTGAGCCTCTTCCGGGCCTACGTCGAGAAGGACTGCTCGCTGGCCGAGATCAACCCGCTGGTGGTGACGCGCGACGGGCGGGTGCTGGCGCTGGACGCCAAGCTGAACTTCGACGACAGTGCGCTCTTCCGCCACAAGGAGGTCGTGGCGCTGCGCGACCTCAACGAGGAGGATCCGCTCGACGTCGAGGCCTCGAAGCACGGCCTCAACTACATCAAGCTCGATGGCAACGTCGGGTGCATGGTGAACGGGGCCGGGCTCGCCATGGCGACCATGGACATCATCAAGCTGGCGGGCGGCCAGCCGGCCAACTTCCTCGACGTGGGCGGCGGTGCCTCGCCGGAGCAGATCGAGAACGCCTTCCGGATTCTCTCCTCCGACCCCAGCGTCAGGGCCGTGTTCATCAACGTGTTCGGCGGCATCCTCCGCTGCGACCGGCTCGCGGAGGGCGTCATCACCGCCGTCACGAAGCTGGGGCTCAAGATCCCCGTGGTGGTCCGCATGGAGGGCACCAACGTGGAGCTGGGCAAGAAGATGCTCGCCGAGTCCGGGCTCAACTTCACGAGCGCCGACGACATGGGCTCGGGCGCCGCCACGGTCGTCGCCCTGGCGCGCAGCGTCGCATGAGCATCCTGGCCAACGGTGCGACCAGAGTCGTCGTCCAGGGCATCACCGGCAAGGAAGGCACCTTCCACGCCCTCCGCTGCAAGGAGTACGGAACCCAGGTGGTGGGGGGCGTCACCCCCGGCAAGGGCGGCACGACCCACGAGGGCTTCCCGGTCTGGAACACGGTGGAAGACGCGGTGCGTGAGGCGGGCGCGGACTGCGCGCTGATCTTCGTGCCGCCGCCGGCGGCGGCCGACGCCATCATGGAGGCCGCCGACGCGGGCCTGCCGCTCATCGTCTGCATCACCGAGGGCCTGCCCGTCGCCGACATGGTTCGGGTCAAGGCGTACCTCGCCGGGACGCAGAGCCGGCTCATCGGCCCCAACTGCCCCGGGCTGATCTCGCCGGGAAAGGCGAAGATCGGGATCATGCCGGGGCACATCCACAAGGAGGGTCCCGTGGGAGTGGTGTCGCGGAGCGGGACGCTCACCTACGAGGTGGTCCACCAGCTCACGCGACGCGGCCTGGGCCAGTCCTCGTGCGTCGGCATCGGTGGCGACCCGGTGAACGGCACCAGCTTCATCGACGTCCTCCGCCTCTTCCAGGACGATCCGGAGACCTCCGCCATCATGCTGATCGGCGAGATCGGCGGGACGGCGGAGGAGGAGGCTGCGGCCTTCGTCAAGGCGCATGTCACCAAGCCGGTCGTGGGCTTCATCTGCGGCCAGACGGCGCCCCCCGGCCGCCGCATGGGCCATGCCGGTGCCATCATCGCGGGCGGCAAGGGCACCGCCGCCGAGAAGATGAAGGCGCTCGAGGCCGCCGGCATCACCACCGTGAAGAGCCCGGCCGACATGGGCGCCACCGTCGCTCGCCTTCTCGGCAAGTCAGGGTAGGCGGGGTCCCATGGCGGCAGAGCGCACCCTCACCATCATCAAGCCCGACGCCGTGGCCAGAGGCGTGATCGGGCAGATCGTGGCCCGGTTCGAGCAGGCGGGCCTGAAGGTCCTGGCGGCCAAGCTCGTGCATCTGAGCCCGGCGCAGGCCGGGGGCTTCTACATCGTCCACAAGGAGCGGCCGTTCTACGCGAGCCTCTGCGCCTTCATGACCTCGGGCCCCTGCATGCCCATGGTGCTCGAGGGGGAGAACGCCATCGCCCGGCTCCGCGACCTGATGGGCGCCACCGATCCCGCCAAGGCGGCGCCAGGGACCATCCGCCGAGACCTGGCCGCGTCCATCGAGGCCAACGCCGTGCACGGGTCGGACTCGCCGGAGTCGGCCGCCTTCGAGATCCCTTACTTCTTCGGCGCCCTCGAGATCCACCCGCGCTGACTGCGCCCACCTTCTACCCGGCCGTCCTCGGACTGCGGCAGCGGATCATCGCCGGGACGATCGGCCTCGGCCTCGGTGTGGGCGTGCCCCTCGCGCTCTCCGTCGTCCTGCTCGCCACGACGGGCGAGCTGGCCTTCGTCATCTTCCCGCTGCCGTTCCTGGGACTCGTCTGGGCCCTCCAGGGGCTCGCCCCCTCGGGGTTCACGCTGGAGGAGCGGGGGGTGCGGATCGAGCGGCGCTGGCTCCCCCGGCGCCTCCCGTACTCGGCCATCCACGCCGTGGACCGGCGCCCGCGGCCCATCGGGGGACTGCTGGCGCTCGGGCTCAACGGGCTCTTCGGCTCCTATGGCCTCCGCTGGAACCCGCGCACGGGTCTGCACTACCTCGCCATCACCAACACCCGCGATCTCGTCTATCTTCACACCAGCCGCGGACTCGTCGTGATCTCGCCCAGCCGGCCCGACGAGTTCGTGGCCGAGCTGTCGGCGCGGCTGGCCCCGGCGCGGGAGGCGTGACGGGGCATGGGCCACGGAGATCAGCCCCGGGCGCTCGTGCGCCCCAGATGACGTCCGCCCACATCGGAGGAGATGCGATGGCTGCCCCCGGCAACGTCAACCCGTACGAGCTCGACCTGGACAAGAATCCGGCCAACCACGCGCCGCTGACGCCGCTGTCGTTCATCGAGCGCACCGCGCACGTCTACCCCGGGACGCTGGCGGTGGTGCATGGCGCGCGGCGCTTCACCTGGGCCGAGACCTACGCGCGGAGCCGCCGGCTCGCCTCGGCGCTGGCGCGGCGCGGGATCGGCGCGGGTGACACCGTGGCCACCATGCTCGCCAACACCCCGGAGATGTACGAGTGCCACTTCGGCGTCCCCATGACGGGCGGGGTGCTGAACACGCTCAACACGCGCCTCGACGCCGACGCCATCGCCTTCATGCTGGGGCACGGCGGGGCGAAGGTGCTCATCACCGACCGCGAGTTCTCCGACACGGTCGCGCGGGCGCTGGAGAAGCTGACGATGAAGCCGGTGGTCGTGGACGTGGACGACCCGGAGCACGCGGGATCCGGCGCCCGGCTCGGCCAGACGGACTACGAGGCCTTCCTCGCCGGCGGCGACGCCGAGTTCCCGTGGCAGCCGCCCGCCGACGAGTGGAACGCGATCTCGCTCAACTACACCTCGGGGACCACGGGCAACCCCAAGGGCGTGGTTTACCACCACCGCGGCGCCTACCTCAACGCCATCGGCAACATCCTCACCTGGGGCATGCCGCAGCAGTCCGTGTACCTCTGGACCCTGCCCATGTTCCACTGCAACGGCTGGTGCTTCCCGTGGACGATGGCCGCCAATGCCGGCACCAACGTCTGCCTCAGGAAGATCGACGCCGCGCTGATCTTCCGCTTGATCCGGGAGCATCGGGTCACGCACTACTGCGGCGCGCCCATCGTGCACAGCACGCTGATCACCGCCGAGCCCGCCCTGCGCGAGGGCCTCACCCACAAGGTGTCGGCCATGGTCGCGGCCGCGGCCCCGCCGGCGGCGATGATCGAGGGCATGGACAGGATCGGCTTCGATCTGACCCACGTCTACGGGCTCACCGAGACCTACGGTCCGGCGGCGGTGTGCGCGAAGCACGACGAGTGGAAGGGCCTCGACGTCGGCCGGCGGGCCGAGCGCAACGGCCGGCAGGGCGTGCGCTACCTGGTGGAGGAGGGGCTCACGGTGATGGACCCGGAGAGCATGACCCCGACGCCCAGGGACGGCGAGACCATGGGGGAGATCATGTTCCGCGGCAACATCACCATGAAGGGCTACCTCAAGAACCCGACGGCCACGCGGGAGGCCTTTGCCGGCGGCTGGTTCCACTCGGGCGATCTCGCGGTGATGCAGCCCGACGGCTACGTGAAGATCAGGGACCGGGCCAAGGACATCATCATCTCGGGCGGCGAGAACATCTCCTCCCTCGAGGTCGAGGACGTGCTGTACCGCCACCCCGCCGTGCTGGCGGCGGCGGTGGTCGCCCGCCCCGATCCCAAGTGGGGCGAGATCCCCTGCGCCTTCGTCGAGCTCAAGCCAGGCGCCCAGGCGACCGAGGCCGAGCTCATCGCGCATTGCCGCGCCCACCTCGCCCACTTCAAGGCGCCCCGGGCCGTGATGTTCGGCGTGGTCCCGAAGACCTCCACGGGCAAGCTCCAGAAGTTCATCCTGCGCGAGCAGGTGAAGTCGACAGCGGCCATCGAGTAGTGGCTCGCCGCTGAGACGCCCGGCCGATCGCAGGGCACGCCGAATTTCGTGGCGCGCGATCACCAGGATTGTCGACGGCACGCGCAATCGTCGCCGCGCAAGGGCTTCGCAGCCGCCAGGTGCCCGCCGGAACAGGGTCTTCGCCGCGATCGCGGGCTGGCATGCCCCGTGCACGTTCCTCTCCGCGGAAGGCACGGCCACTTCAGGAGGGAGCGGATACCATGCAGACCCTGCTCGGACATGCACTGATTGCACTTGCAGCGCTGACGACGATCCTGCCTGGGCGAGCGGAGGCCGTCCCCCTCACACACACGCCCCTGGACGCGCTGTGCCTCAGCGCCGAGGCTCCCGCAGCCTGCCACCGCAGCAGCGGGGCGTCGCGACCGGGCCACTCCTTCGACTACGATCTCTCGAGCGTGCTGGGCGGTGGCGACACGATCACCGGCGCCCAACTCCTGCTGGACCTCTGGGACGACAAGGGCAGGAGCGACGGGAGCGAGAAGATCAACATCGCGCTGGACGGAGTGCTCCTCTTCCACAACGCCGACGTCCAGCACGATGTGCGGATCGAGCTGTCCGATCTGTCCGACCTGTCACTGCTGGATGATGGCCGCCTCGGCGTCACGCTGACCGCCCGGAGAGGCGATTTCTTCTTCGGGGGCTCGACGCTCACGCTGTCTGTCGAGTCGGGCGGTCCGCTCGCAAGCTCCGTCGGCGCCCTCGCGAACGGCGCGACGGCGCCTGCCCCGGCTCCGGCCCCGCTCGTTCTCCTGGGCCTCGGCCTCACCGTTCTCGCGTGGCGGAGGCGCGCGGGCCATCGCCCCCGTTGCACGCTCGCCCGAAGGCTCGCCGGGCTCGAGGGTGCCGCGAAACGGTAAGGGATCGCGTCCGAACTCCAGAGCGCTCGAAGGCCCAGACCGAGATGCGCTTCCTGGACGCCCGGTCGGGCCAACCGGTTCTCGTGACGGCCGACCGCCGTGCCGCGGCCTACGGGGTCTTCGGGGGCGACAGCCGCGACCACCTGCGTGAGTCATTCGACGATGCCGCGCGGGACCTCGGGAGGTTCCTGGTCCGGCTGAGCCGGGGCGAGGCGCCGAGGAAGGAGTAGCGAGGGCCGCGATCCGCCGTACCGAGACTCCGCGGGACGGGGCGACCGCGCTCTGTGGGACACTCTGGGTAGGGACCTTCATCGCAGCCGGGAGGAGGGGCATGCCGCTTCAGCGCTCGCGCAAGTACCGGATGATCGCCGGAGTCTGCGGCGGGATCGCCGAGTGGCTGGGGTGGGATCCCACCGTCGTCCGCATCCTCTACATCGTCGTCTCCCTCGTGTCCGTGGCCTTCCCGGGCATCCTCGCCTACCTGGTGCTTTGGATCGTGATGCCGCGCGCCCGCGAGTAGCGACGCGCCCGGGCAGCCGGGACGGGGCGCTCACCAAGGACGGGGCGGCCGCCGCCCGCAATTCCTCGCCCCGGAGCACCTCCCGCGAGCGGTCAACCGGGCGAGCGACTCCTCGGCGCGGTGCGGGCGACCGACCCCGAGGACGTTCTCCGTGGCGCATACGTGGCACATGAGGGAGAGTCGGACGGGGTCGAAGCTGTAAGTCACTGAGTGTCGGGGGACGAGCTAAGGCGCGGGCGCCCCGCGCCGGTCGGCGCACACCGCCCCGCCCTTGAGCACCAGGGCGATCCTCGCGGGATCGAGCAGGATCTTCACGTCGTCCAGGGGGTTGCCGTTCACCACGACCAGGTCGGCGAGGCGGCCTTTCTCGATCGTGCCGAGCTCGCGCTCGAGCCCGAGGCAGCGGGCCGCCCACTGCGTGGCCGCCTGCAGGGCCTGCATGGGCGTGAGCCCCGCCTCGACCAGGCACTGGAGCTCCAGCGCGTTCTTCGGGTGGCCGTGGCCG
>JACPIQ010000082.1 GCA_016188005.1 Candidatus Rokuibacteriota bacterium
CGCCCACGGCAAGGCGCTTATCGTACCCGCGATCGAGCAACTTCGGCAGCGCGAGGGTCCCGAACGTCGAGACCGCCGCCAGGCTGGACCCGCTCAGGGCGCCGAAGATGGCGCCCGCGCCGATCGTCACGATGGCGAGCCCCCCCCGGATCCCTTGCAGCCACTTGGAGGCGATGTCGAAGATGTCGTCAGCGGTGCCTCCCACGAACAGGAACTCGCCCATGAGGATGAAGAGCGGCACCGCGATGAGGGGGTAGTTCGTCCAGAACTCGAAGAACTCCGTTCCGAGGACGGCGAGTGTCCGGTCAGGGCCCAGCTCGACGAGAAGAAAGAGGGCGCTCGTCAGGCCGAGGCTCACCGCGACCGGCACGCCCAGCACGATGAGCGCCGCGACGAGGCAGGCTAGCAGGCCGGCGAAGACATACCAGTCCATTCACGCCCTTTCCCCGAACCGGGACGGTGCTGCCCACGCACACGCTCAGCGCGGATGCGCGCCATTCGACGGCCGTGTCTGGCGCGCATCCCCGAGCAGAGCCCGCCCCGTCTCGACGAGCGCCTGCAGGCTCAGCGCAAGGAATCCGATCGGAATCACGGCCTGGACCACGACGAGAGGAATCTCGGCCTCATCGGAGCGCAGTGCCTTGGCGAATGCCACCGATGCCAGCCGCCACCCGGCCCAGCAGGAGAGCACCCCGTAGGCGAAGAAGAGCGTGACCGACAACAGACGGAGCCCGTTTCGCGCGCGGTCGGAGAGCACGCCGGTGAAGAACTCGGTCGCCACATGCGCGCCCTGCCGGAGCGCGAAGGCGAGGCCCAGGGCGACCACGGGCAGGAAGCTGAAGCGCGCGAACTCGTTCACCCATGCCACCGGGGCCCGAAACGCGTAGCGCATGACCACCCCGTAGCACACGACCAGCATCATCCCGAGGAGCGCCACCCCGGCCAGCTGCGCCAGGAACCCGCTCAGCCGGTCGATGGTCCCGGCTACCCGCTGAACCAGTGCCGGTCGCTCGCTCCGGGGGAGGGCCCGGGTCACTTGAGCGTCTCGCGGATCTTCTCGAATCTCGTCCACTCCGCTCCCCACGTCCTCGCCATCTCGTCATTGAACGGCTTCAGGGCTGCTTTCCACCGCGCCACCTCCTCGGCGGGAACCTCGTAGACCTGCACCTTGGGCTTCATGCTCTTGAGCTGGTTGATCACCTCGGTCGTGTCCTGCCTGATCTTGCGGTAGTACTGCTTGTCGGCCTCCACGAAGGTGTCCCAGACCAATGTCTTCATGTCCGGCGGCAGGCTGTTGAAGAACTTGAGATTCATGATCACCGGGAGGGAGCCCGTGTAGAGGTTGGCGATCTGGATATGCGGCGCCACCTCGAAGTATTTCTCGCTGAAGATGCTGGAGATCGCCAGCGTCCCGCCGTCCACGGTCCCGCGCTGGATGGCGTTGAAGAGCTCCGAGGTGGGGATGAAGATGGGCTCTGCGCCGAGCAGCTTGAGCGGGTCCTTGAGGCTGCTGACGGTCCGCAACATCTTGCCCTTGAAGTCTTCCAGCTTCCGAATCGGCTTCGACGAGAAGACCTCCCCGTGCGGGACGTTCGGCCAGCTCATCAGCTTCAGGCCGTTCTTCTCGAAGTGCGGCGCCGCGAAGTCGTAGAAGCTGCCGGGCTCCCGGTAGTGGTCCCCGAACTTGTAGGCGTCCCAGTTCCAGGGCGAGTTCGCGACGGCGGCCACGACTCCCATCCGCTTGGGCTCATACGCCGCCGAGGTGAGCGCGATCTGCACCACGTTGTCGATGACCGCGTCGAAGGCCTTCGCCAGCTTGACGAGGGACTCCGCAGGGTAATGGTCCACCTTGATGCGCCCCTGCGAGCGCTTCTCGAGCATCTCCTTGACGGTCTCCAGGTGGATCCGGATCGGATAGCTGGGTCCCCCGTACGAGGCCATCTTGATGGTGATCGGCTCCGCCGACTGCGCCGGCGGGACCCAGGCGAGGGCCGCCAGGCCGAGGCTGACGGCCACGGCGATTCCGGCCCGATAGATCGCTCCGACGTGTCCCCTCGTCATTCCCATCGCGTGCCCTCCCTGCTGGCCGGGTCACCCCGGCCTCGAGTGGATGCGGTCGTTCTTGCGGGTTGCCCCGTGCGGAGAAGCGGGCAGGCCAGGGGCCATATTGGCACCGACGCCCCCGAGAAGGGAAGTCAGTTCTGCGCTCCGGCCGCCCACGTTGGCCCCATCCTTGGCGCCAACTCCGGGCCTTCGAGAAGCGGCTCCTCGACGAGGAGGTGCACTGCAACTACACGCGGCAGTGGCAGCGCATCGTGCCCCACAGCGCCAGGGTCCGGGGCTGGACCATCACGCCCGCGCCCTTCCTCAACCCCCCGCGGCTCTACGGCGTGGGGGGCTGGCCGAGTGACCGCCCGGGGGCCCGGGCGCACCTGATCTGCGCGGCCGGTCACGTGCGCCGCCAAGCCGAGCGGAGACGGAAACGGAACGACACCGCGCCGGGTCGCGCCGGCAAAGCGGGGTCCCTAACGCGGGCGACGACGATCCCGAGGCCGAGGAGGGCACGTATCGCCGGGACCCTCCCACCGCGCGGCGGCCAAGAAGCGAATGAACAAAAGGCATCACATAAATGGAGCGAGCGTCTCATTTCACTGGGCAGCAGGATCATCTAGATGATATGTAGCAATGAGGCACCGAAACGGTCGACCAGGCCACGACCGAGCCACTCCGCTACGAGACGACCGTATGAGCGGCCCTCGGGCCGCGCCTCTGGTAGCCGGCCGTCTTCCGCGGAACTCTCACCGGCGGGACTCAGCGGTGGACCGCTTGGTGACCCAGATCAGGGATCTCATCATCGGCCGGCGCTTGCCCCCAGGCACGCGACTTGGCTTGGAGCGCGATCTGGTCAACGCCTCGGGGCTCAGCCGCCCGACGGTGAGAGAGGCCATCCAGATCCTCGAGCAGGACGGACTCCTCCAGGTGAAGCCTGGACCGAAGGGCGGCCTCATCGTGACTGGGCTTGACGCCACCCAGGTCGTCCGCGCCCTGGGGTATCTCCTCGAGTACGAGGCAACGCCCCCGTCCGACTTTCTCGAGGCGCGCAAGGAGATCGAGGTGACGAGTGCCCGGCTGGCGGCCCTGAATGCCACGGGGGACGACCTCGCCGCCATCGCCGAGACCATCGTGGAGTTGCAAGCGACCGGGCGGGTCGATTCCGTCTTCATCGTGGACTCGAGCCTTCGCTTTCACTTGGCGGTCGCGCGCGCCTCGCGGAACCAGGTCCTGCTGCGGATGACCGAGAGCTTGATCGACCTGGTGCTCCGATCGACGGTGCGCGTGGATTTCACGGCCGAACTTCGCGACCAGATGGTCCGCGCTCATCAGCGCATCTTCGACGCGATTCGAAATCACGACGCCGAGGGCGTGGCCCGTCGCATGCGACGCCATCTCGAAGGGTTCACGGAGTATGTCGAGAGTACGGACCAGTCGGAGCGATTGAAGAACTCACGGGATACCAGTGACGATCTCTTCGAGCGGCTGCGACTCACCCGAACACAGTCGAAGGTGTGACAGCGGAGGCGATGATGCCAGCCGAAGACCGGAGAGGCCGCGATGATGAGCAAGCTCGGCGCCGCACGTCCGTCCGTCAGTTCGTGAGCTCATCGGGCATTCCTCTGAAGCCGTGCTATGTCCCCGAAGGCGCCCGGCAGGACGCTGGCACCGCGGAGACCGGGAGACCGGGGGAGTTCCCGTATACCCGGGGCATTCATCCCCTGATGTATCGCGAGCAGCTATGGAGCATGCGGAAGAACGCCGGCTATGCCTCGCCCGCGGAAACGAACGCGCTGTTCAAGATGCTGGCGAAGAACGGCCTGACCGGCTTCAACCTCGCCATCGACCTTCCCACGCAGATGGGGTACGACTCAGATCACCCGAGGGCCCGCGGTGAAGTCGGCAGAACCGGCGTGGCCCTGGACACGGTGGAAGATCTCGAAGCCGTGTACGAGGGGATTCCACTGGCCAGCACCAGCACCTCCTCGGCGATCAATGGCATCGCCCCCATCTTCATGGCCATGTACGTGGTCGCGGCCGAACGCCAGGGAGCGAAGCCAGATCAGCTGCGTGGAACGTGGCAGAACGACATCTTGAAGGAAATGCTGGCCCGCGGAACGTATCTCTTCCCTCCGAAGCCCTCGATCCGCCTGGTGTGCGACGTGATCGAGTACTGCATGAAGGCGGCCCCCAGGTTCTATCCGGTGAGCGTGTCCAGTTGCCACATGGTCCAGGCCGGCGCCACGGCAGTCCAGGGCCTTGCGTACACCTTCTTGAATGCCATGGTCTATATCGATGAGATGCTGCGCCGCGGTTATCACATCGACGAGGTGGTCCCCTGCTTCACCTTCCTGACCCAGAGCAATCTGGATCTCTTCGAGACGGTGGCAAGGGCGAGGGCGGCCCGGCGGGTGTGGGCCAAGCTGATGAAGACTCGCTATGGGGCCTCGACCCCCAAGGCACTGGCGTTCAAGGCGGCCATGGCCACGGATCAGACGGAGCTCACCATCGAGCAGCCCCTGAACAACCTGGCCCGTCTCACCCTGGGGGTTCTGGGAGCGGTGCTGGGGGGCGCTCAGTCCGTCATGGCGGCTGCCTACGACGAGGCGTTTGACATTGCCTCGGAGGAGTCAAACCGCCTGAGCTTGATGCTCCAGAACATCATCGCCTACGAGACCCGCGTGCCGTACGTGGCCGATCCGCTGGGAGGCTCCTACTACGTGGAAGCGCTCACCAGCGCGGTGGAAGAGGAGGTCGACCGCATCATCGAGGAGATCGAGCATATCGGCGGGATGGTCGCCGCCATCGAGCAGGGCATTGTCCAAAGGCGGATATCCGAGCCAGCCTTCCAGAAGCAGCAACGGATCGAGGCGGGGGAGGAGATCGTCGTCGGCGTCAACAAGTTCCGGGTGGACGAGGATCGCTCCCGATACGAGAAGGACGTGTATCAGTACGACGCGGCGTTCGAGAAGCAGCAAGTCGAGAGGCTGCAGGCGAGGCGTCGACTCCGAGACGCGAGGGCCGTACAGGCGGCCCTCGACGCGGTCCGTAAGGCGGCCGAGGATCCTCGTGCCAACACGATCCCCCCCTTGATCGAAGCGTGTCGGGTGGACGCAACAGTGGGCGAGATGACCGAAGTCCTGCGGACGGTGTTCGGCACGTTCCGGGTGCCGACTGGCTTCTGACTCCAACGCGTGAGCGAGCTGTGATCGCGACGGTGAGGGAGATGAGTGAGCAGACAACTCAGCGAATCAAGGTCCTGATTGCAAAGGTCGGCCTCGACGGCCATGAGCGTGGCGCCAAAGTCGTGGTGCACGCGCTCAAGAATGCCGGCATGGAGGTCGTGTACACGGGCCTCCATCAAACGCCCGAAGAAGTGGCGAGGGCGGCCATGCAGGAGGACGTCGACGTCGTGGGCCTGAGCGTTCTCTCGGGCGCGCACGTGGTCCTTGCGCAAGCGGTGGCGCAGCAACTGCGGGAACGTGGGATGGAGGATGTCCTTCTGATGATCGGCGGCACCATTCTCCAGAGGGACGTTCCTGCCTTGAGAGCGGCCGGCTTCCAGGGGGTATTTGGGGTGGGAAGCACGCTGGGCGAGATCGTCGCGTTCGTGCGAAGCGGCACGCAGCACCCGGCCGTCTCGTGACGGGAGCCCGCTGACGCATGCGTCCCAAGGCTGAGGCGGATCTGTTGCTCGAGCGTGACAACGGCGTCTCCTCGATTACCCTCAATCGCCCCGCGAAGCGCAATGCGCTGCTGCCCGATCAGCTGGTGCGACTCCAGGAGATGCTGGGGAGTATCGCGCGGGACCCGAGCTGCCGGGTCCTCGTGATCCGGGGACACGGGGGCCATGCCTTCTGCGCGGGCTACGAGATCGGGGCCATCCCGCTCGAATCGCCCGACACCCCTCATCGGCTGCTCCGCGGCACCATGGCGGCGATCGAGGAGCTGCCGGTACCGGTCATTGCCATGATCGAAGGGGTTTGCATGGGGGCTGGGTGTGAACTGGCGGCCGCCTGTGACATCCGTCTGTGCAGCGACAAGGCCCGAATCGGGATGCCGCCGGCAAAGCTGGGAGTTCTCTATCACCCGACGGGGGTGGAACGGTTCATCAATCTCGTGGGTGTCGGCTGGACGAAGTACCTCTTCCTCACCGGGCGATCGCTGGATGCCGCGACGGCGAGGACCATCGGCCTGGTTCACGAGGTCCTGCCCGAGCAGGAGTTGCAGGCGTACACGCAGGCGTTTGCTCGGGCGATGGCCGAGAACGCGCCGCTATCCGTCAGTGGCGCCAAGGGGACGGTGAGGATCCTCGCGCATCGTCGGGTGGCGTTCAGCGACATGGACCGCATGGATAAGTGGATCGGGGCGTGCTTCGCGAGCGAGGACGCCGAAGAGGGCCGCCGCGCGTTTTCCGAGAAGCGCAAACCGAGATTCAGAGGGCGGTGATGCCCGTATCCCGGAAGACTCCGGACGATTGGCACGATCGCTTCTGTTCAGGAAGCGAGCAAGTCCTGTCTCGGCTCCTCTCCCTCGCGGAGCATGAGGACCCGGGGCTTGCCGATGTCCTCGAACGCCTGAACCCGTTGTGTGACCGGGCGCATGTGATAGGTATCACCGGTCCTCCGGGGGCGGGGAAGAGCACGCTGGCGGACGCCTTGACGGCACGGCTGCGGGGCGCAGCGAGGACGGTCGGGATCGTCGCCGTCGACCCGTCGAGCCCTTTCTCCGGCGGAGCTGTGCTCGGGGACCGCCTCCGCATGCAGAGGCACTACCTGGACCCAGGCGTGTTCATCCGCAGCCTGGCCTCGAGGGGGCGCCTGGGAGGGCTCGCGCCGGCAGCCAACGCGGCGGTCAAGCTCCTGGATGCGTTCGGCATGAACGTGATCCTGGTCGAGACCGTTGGCCTTGGCCAGGCTGAGCTGGAAGTGATGGAGGCCGTGGACACGGTGGTCGTGGTGCTCACCCCGGAGGCTGGAGATGGCGTGCAGGCCATGAAGGCCGGGCTCATGGAAATCGCCGATGTTCTGGTGGTGAACAAGTCCGATCGCCCGGGTGCGGCCGAGATGGCACATCACCTGTCTGCTTCGCTGCTTCTGGAACCGACCGGTCCCGGTTGGGTGCGGCCAGTCCTCTTGACCCAAGCCGCCAGCGAGGTGGGTATCGAGGAGTTGGCGAGCGCGATCAACGGCCACAGGACCTCTCTGGAGGAGGGTGGGCACCTGCAGGAGAGGCGGCGGAAGCGCCGAAGCGCGGAGTTCTTGAGACTGTTGACGGATCGGATGGTCAATCAGTTTCAGCAAGACGCCGGCTTGGATCCCCTGCTCAGGGAGTTGGTCGTCGCTGTAGAGAACGGGGAGCGAGGGCCCCAGAGGGCGGTTGAACAAGTCTTGAGCGGGAGGAAGGTCGGCGCCGTCGGCTTGCGCAACGTCGAGGAATCCGCGCCGGCCTGCACGGGGGGCACGGCCGAAGGGGGCACCAACTCGGGAGCCCTCTCCGGGATCCGCGTGCTCGAACTGGCAAGTTATCTAGCCGGGCCGCACGCGGGGATGATCCTGGCCGACTTGGGCGCAGAAGTCATCAAGATCGAGCCGCCGGGTGGAGACTTTACCCGCCACGCGCCGTCGGGCTCCATGAACGGCGAGTCTGTCTACTTCCTGAGCTGCAATCGCAACAAGAGCAGCCTTGTGCTCGATCTCACGATCCCAGAAGGCCGAGCGGTGTTCCTGGACCTGGTCCGGGTGTCCGACGTCGTCGCATACAACTTCCGCCCTGGAGTGGCCGAGCGGCTCGGCCTCCTGTACACGCAGCTGGAGGCGGTCAACCCACGGCTCGTCTGCTGTTCGATCTCGGGCTTTGGGCTCAGCGGACCCTATCGAGAGCGCCCTGGATTCGACTATCTCCTGCAAGGCTACGCCGGGGTCGCGGATGCCATCGGGGATGAGGGCGGCCCGCCACGGGGGACCCGGCTGTCGGTCGTGGATCTCCTCGGGGGCATCCACGGGGCCGTGGGCATCCTCGCGGCTCTGCAAGCACGCCACCGTACGGGCCGGGGCCAGCAGGTGGACATCGGCTTGCTGGATGGTGCCTTTTCGCTCTTCAGCTACCACGTGGCGATCATGGCCAACCTGGGGATCGCGCTCGAGAAACCGCCGGCGTCAGCCCACCCGAGTCTCGCGCCGGCGCAGATATTCCCTACCAAGGACTCGCACATCGTCATCATGGCCGTGAACGATGACTTCTTCGGCCGACTGTGCCGGCTGTTGGACGTGCCGGCGGTGGCGTCCGATCCGCGCTTCGCCACTCCGCACGGACGCAAGGAGAATCGCGCCGCGATGGTGACGATCCTGAGCGAACGATTGCGGGAGCGGAGCACCGATGAGTGGATGGCATTGTTGCTGGAGGCTGGCGTTCCCGCCGGTCCCGTCAACGACCTTCAGCAGGCCATGGCAGATCCCCATCTGAGAGAGCGACACATGATCATTGAAACGGCCCACCCTCATTGCGGACGGGTGCAGATGGTCGGAAATCCGATCAAGTTGTCGGAGAGCAAGACAATGCCCGCTCATGCGCCCCTGATGGGGCAGGATACGGAACACGTGCTCGAACGACTGATCCGTTACGACACACGGAAGATCAGGTCCCTGATGGACGCGGACATCTGCCGTGGACCGAATGTAGCCGGGGCCTCCGGCCGTGATGGCTGACGAGGCACTGAGACGCGGAGAACGAGCCACGAACCATATCTCTACAGGAGGTGCGTATGAAGTCTCGCGCGCTCGCAGCATCGGTTCTGATTCTGGCTGCCGTGGTCGTGGTCGGCAGTGCGGCTCCGGCTCTGGGGCAGAAGAAGAGAGTCGTCCTCGCGTGTAGTCAGGCCACGTCAAGCTTCTACACCCAGTGCGTTGCTGTCGCGCAAGTCATCAATGAGCAGGTCCCGGCCCTCGACGTCTCCGTGATGGAGACTGGCGGGGCCGTGGCGAGCATGAAGCTCTTGCTGAACGAGAGGGCGGACATCGCCCTCACGACGACGGATCAAGCCTACCTCGCCTGGCACGGACTGGAGAACTGGAAGGAGACTCCCTTCAAGGACATCCGCGCGTTGGTGTACACCACGAGCAGCGCCAACTACCTCATCGTGCGGGAGGATTCCGGCATCCAGAACATCCAGGGGCTCTCGGGCAAGAAGTTCAACCCCGGCATGCGAGGCTCCAGCACCGAGAAACTCACGCAAATGGTCCTGGAAGATCTGGGGATCACGCCTGACTGGCAGCGCATGGCGGCATCCGACGCCGTCGCGGGGATCATCGATAACCGGCTCGTCGGGTACGCGAAGGTGGGAAGTGGCTTTGCGTTTGACGGTCCGACGATGGAGATCGCGGCGAAGACCAAGATCCGAGTGCTGCCCTTCACCGAGGCGGAGGCCAAGAAGTCCAGGACCAAGCACCCCTTCCTGTCGTGGGCGAAGGTTCCCGCCAACACCATCAAGGGACTCGGCGAGTTCTGGACGCCGGCCGTGAGTTCCGGCTTCACGGTGCGCAAGTCCTTCCCGGCTGAATTGGCCTACGCGGTCATCAAGGCCGTGTCTTCCGAGAAAGGCGCGGCCACGGTCAAGGCAGCGTTCCCCGGCTTCACCGCGGATCCCGGTAAGTTGACCGTCGATGTCGCCACGTCGCCACTTCATGTCGGCGTGCTGAGGTATGTCGTCGACAAGGGGCAGCAAGTCTCCGGTGACCTCGTTCCCCCCGAGAAGAAGTAGGGGTGCGGTCGGCGCGCCCCACCGCCCTGGAATCCGAAGATTGGAAGGGACATGCAGGCCCACGGAACAATGACGGCCGATCCTGACGAGGACTCCGGCCGCTCGCTGACCGGTATCCAGGCCGGGATTGCGTCCGTGAGCGCCGTGCTGTTTGCCGCCTTCGTCTTGTACACGTCGGAGTTTGGGCCGTGGCCCACCCTCATAAACCGCGCGATCTTCCTCGGGTTTGCGTTCATCCTCGTGTATCTCCGGTATCCGCTGCGCAAGAAGGAGCGAGCGCGCGCCGGACTCGTCGACATCACGGCGATGGCGGTCGGTATCACCGCGTGCGTGTACATCATCGTCCAGTATGAATGGATAACGGACAACCCCGCGGAGTCAACACGGATCAGCTTCTGGCTCGGCCTTGCCCTGACGATTCTGGTGCTCGAAGGGATGCGCCGTACGCTCGGGTGGGCATTCGTGCTGGTGGCTGTCGCGATGCTCCTCTACGCCTACTTCGGCAACTGGGTGCCCGGGCGGTGGGGGACACGCGGGTTCGATCTGAGCGAGATCGTCGAGACGCTGTACCTCACTGATCGGGGTGTGTGGGGCATGGTGACCGGCATCGTCGCGACCGTCGTCGCCATGTACGTCGTCTTTGGCGCGGTGATCTTCGCGAGCGGAGGTGGCGAAACCTTTATCGCGCTCTCACTCTTCCTGGCGGGACGCTCGGTCGGGGGCGCGGCAAAGATGGCCACGGTGGCCTCGGGATTCTTCGGCATGATCTCCGGGAGCTCTGCGGCGAACGCGGCGACCACCGGCATGTTCACGATTCCGACGATGCGTCGGCTCGGCTATCGACGAGAGTTCGCGGCGGGAGTCGAGGCGGCGGCTTCGACCGGGGGGCAAGTCATGCCGCCGATCATGGGCGCGGGTGCGTTCGTGATGGCGGAGTTGCTTCAGGTGCCGTATTCAGCCATCGCGTTGGCGGCGGCGATACCGGCACTGCTCTATTACCTCGGGGTCTTTGCCACGGTCCATTTCGAGGCGAAGAAGGACGGGCTGAAGCCCGTCCCTGCCGAGATGGTTCTCGCGCTCGCGAAGATCCTCTCCTGGAGGAAGGCCGCGCCGCTCTTCATCCCGCTTGCGGTCCTGACGTGGAGCCTCCTCCGGGGGCAATCGCCCGAGCTTGCGGGGGTGAGAGCGGCTGCCGTGGGGCTCGGGCTGTACCTGGTCTTGGGCGACTGGACGCCGGCCTCGATCGGTGCGCGCGTGGTGACGGCGGTGAAGGCCATCGAGAGCGGCGGGAAGGCCCTGGTGATGCTCGCGTTTCTCGGCGTGGGCGCGCAGGTCATCATCTCGGTGGTCACGCTGACAGGCATCGGGGTCAAGCTGTCCGAACTGCTGATTTCGGCAAGCGGCGGCAGCCTCGCGATTGCTCTAGTTCTGACCGCAGTCGTGTGCACCGTCCTCGGGATGGGCGTCACGACCACCGGTGATTACATCATCGCTGCGGCCGTCATCGGTCCGGCTCTCGTCAAGCTCGGCTTGACCCCATTCATCGCCAACCTGTTCATCTTCTACTGGGCGGTATCGTCGGCGGTGACACCGCCGGTCGCTGCCGCGGTGTTCGTCACGGCCGGTATCGCGGGTTCTCGGGTACTGCAGACAGGCGGGATCGCATGCCGGCTGGCAGCCTCCGCATTCGTCATCCCGTTCGTCTTCGCCTACGTGCCGGCCCTCCTCCTGCAAGGATCGGTGGCGGAGATCGTCGTGGCGTCGCTGGCGTCGGCGGTGGGGCTCGTCACGCTGGCCGCAGGTCTCACGGGGTACCTGGTGCGGAGAGCCACGGTCGTCGAACGCCTGGCGCTGCTGGTGGCGGGAACCTCTCTCACCGTACCGATGCTCGCGATCAGGCTGTCGGGGCTCGCCCTCCTGCTGGTGGTCTTGGCGAGGCAACGGGTCGCGGTCGGCAGGGAAGGCGTCGCGGTCTCCCAACCCGTTGGATAGGCAGACAGCGGTCATGCGCGCGACGCGTCCGCCGGGCGCGGCGACGGATATCTGGGCGGGGATCCGTGACGGGCTGCTGTTCCTTCCGCTGTACCTCCCCTTCGCGATCTCGTATGCCGTCACGGCGAAGATGATGGGCGTGGCGTCGTGGGTCATCGTCGTCTGGTCGGCCGCCATCTATGCCGGATCGGCGCAGCTCGCCTGCCTGAGCGCCATGGCCAGTGGCGCGGGCCTGGTCGAGCTGAACGTCATCGCGCTGATGGCCAATGTTCGCCACGGGCTGGTGGCCATGAGCATCGCGCCGTACCTGAAGGGGGTCCGGAAGCGGATGCTCCCCGCCATCTGTTTCACGGTGGCGACCTCCTCGCCTGGTCTGCTCTGGGCAAGAGCGAGACGTGGCGGGCCCGTCGAGAGGTACGCGCTGGCCACCCAGGTCTGTCAATGGGGACAGTGGGTGCTGTTCACCATCGTGGGCGCTGAGCTCGGCGCCCTGATCCCCGTCTTCCTGGTCGGCGCCGTTCTCTTCGCGGCGCCGGCCGCGTTCCTGGGAATGGTGATGCCGATGCTGCGCGAGAACCTCACGAGGGGTCTGCTCGTGGGACTGGTGGCGGGGGTGGCGGCCGTGAGCCTGCCGGCCGTTGTCAGCGTTCAGATGGCCGCCATCACGGCAGCGCTCGTCGGCGCTCTGGCTTCCCTCCTCCTGTAGGCGACGCGCCGACCATGCCCGTAAACCTCCTTGCGCTGGTCGCCACAACCGCGGTGGTCACCTTTGCGCTCCGCTATGTCCCGGTGACGGTGCTCCACCGACGGGAGCTTCCTGGGCCGCTCCAGAGGGTCCTCGGCAATCTCCCGCTGGCGATCTTGTCGGCCCTCATCTGTCAGTGGACGTTCTTGAGGGACGGCCATCTCGATTGGGGTGTGTCGAACTTCTACCTCTTCGGGTTCCTGGGGGCCATTCTGCTGTCGGTCCTCACCCGGAATCTGGCGGCATCCGTGTTCGGCAGTGTCGGGATCGTCGCTGCACTCACCGTTCTCTTCGGTCCGCGATGACTGCGGGACGGCCATCGCAGAAACCGTCGGCAGGGCTTGATCGCCGCGAGCCGAGCCGCTACACTCGAGGCAACCGGCCGCGCTGTTCGAGGAGGCTCCCGTGCCCGCCCGGCGTCCCGCAGTGCTCTTCCAGATCCACAACCGCCGCGGCCTGGGCCATCTCATGCGTGGCCTCAACATCGCGCGGGAGATCCGCGCGCTGGCGCCGGACGGCGAGGTCGTCTTCTACACCCGCAGCGAGGCCGCCGCCGAGTTCCGGCCTCCTGGCATCCGCCACATCGTCGAGAGCGACCCCACGGCCCCGACCCATTGGCCGGAGGCAGTGCGCGCGGTGGCGCCGGACGTCGTCGTCTACGACACCATCCTGCCGAGGGACCCCGAGGCCGAGCCAGTCCCCCCCTCCATCCGGGTCGCGTACATCATGCGGCGGTGCCAGGAGGAGCAGCAGCGCGCGGTCTTCGCGCACCGCTGGCTCGATCGGGTAGACGAGATCCTGGTGCCGCATGAGCCCGGCGAGTTCGGCTACGAGCTGCCGCCTCGGCTCCGCGCCCGGACCACGTTCGTCGGACCCATCGTCCGGCTCCCCGATCCGGAGGGTCAGGCGCGCCTGCGGGAGCGGTACCGGCTCCGCCAGGGCGACTTCGTCCTCACCTCCACGGTTGGCGGCGGCGGCTTCGGGGCGCAGGCCGATGCCTTCTTCGAGGCGGTGTTCGCCGTTCACCGCCGGGTGACGTCCGTCCGCCCGCTGCGGCACCTCGTCATCCAGGGACCCAACTACGGGCGAGCGCTGGCGCCCTTGCCGGGCATGACCGTCGTGGCCGTCGAGCCCGACATCGTCAACCTGCTCGCCATCTCCGACCTCGCCATCGCGGAGGGGGGCTACAACACGGTCAACGAGGTGCGCGCGACCAGGACCCCGGGGGTCTTTCTGCCGAGCCGCCGCAGCGTGGACGACCAGGAGGAGCGGGTCCGGGCGCTCGAGGTCCGCGGGCTGGCGCGCGTGCTGGCAGGGGTGGAGCCGGAGGAGGTCGCGGCGCTCGTCGAGACGCTCTGCACGTCCGCCACGGCCCTGCCCGACATGCGGAGCCGGTACGCCGGGGACCGCATGGTGATCGGCAACCGCGCGGCCGCCGAGAGGATCCTGGGGCTCTGCCGGTGACGTCGAAGGGGCACCAGTGACCCCGGCTCTGATCGCCCATGGCGCGCGAGTCCTCCTGCGGGTGGTGCCGGCCGGCGCGGTGGCCGATCCGGTCTGGACGCCGCGAGTGATCGATCGGGTGCGCGGGCGGCACATGGTCGTGGAGTACGCTCTGGCGGAGCGCCGGCATCGGGGCCGGCATCCCGTGCAGCGGGTGATCGGCAAGTTCTACGCCGACGGCACCGGCCAGCGGACCTACCGGGTCATGCGGGAGATCGCCAGTCGCCTCGCCGCCGGCGCGCCCACGCCGCCCCTGGCCGTTCCTCGCCCGCTGGCGTACGACCGGGCGCGCCGGCTCTTGCTCCAGGAGCGCGCGCCCGGCGTGCCGTTCCCCATGCTCGTGGAGCGCGGAAGCGACGGGCGAATCTTCCGCCTCGCCGGAGCCGCGCTGGCCTGCCTGCACTCGCTGCCGCTCCGGCTCGGGAGGGAGAGCTGGCTGCCCGACCATCTGCGCGAGCTGGTCCGGCCGCACCCGCGGTCGCTGGTCGAGGCCTTCCCCGAGTATCGCGGGATGGTGGAGTCCGTCCTGGCGGCCATCGCCGCGCGCGAGCGGGGCTGGCGAGGGCGCGTGCGGGCGACGCCGCTCCATCGAGACTTCCATCTACGCCAGCTCATCCGCGACGCCGACAGGAGCGACCGCGTCTGGCTCATCGACTGGGATTTCTACGCCAAGGGCGACCCCGCCTTCGACGTGGGCTACTTCGTCGCGTATCTGCGGAGCCACCTCGGCAGCCGGGCCGAGGCCGCCGTCAACGCGTTCCTCGGCAGTTACACCGCGCGGCGCCCGGCGTCCGCCGTCCTCGCGCGCCTCTCGACCTACGAGGCCTTCAATTACCTGCGCCGCGCCTGCCGGCGCTTCAGGCTACGGGACACCGGCTGGCAGGTCGAGATGCGCGCCATGCTCGCCCGGGCCGCCGATTCCCTGTAAGGACGCCACTCGCCTCGGGCCGCTCAGAGGCCACGGGGCGCCGGAGCGCCGCCGTCACCCGAGGCGCGCCCCGTCACCACCAGCAGCGGCCCGCCAGAAGGCCCTCGGCCTCATGGATGAGGGCCCGGATGTGCGTGCGCCAGCCTCCCTGCTGACGCTGGAAGGAGTGCACCGCCTTGTCCAGCGTGGCGCCGGCGCAGCAGACCGGCAGCCGTGTCCGCCACTGGGCAGGGGCGTGCCGGAAGTACCCCTCGACCAGCGCGCCGGCCGCCGGGCGGACGCAATCCACGGCCAGCCGGCCACGCACCCGTTGCAGGGCCATGTCAGCGAGCAGCGACCCGAGGTCCATCATCGGATCGCCGAGGGCAAAGCTGTCGAGGTCGACCACGCTGACGCTGTCGGCATCGAGCAGGACGTGGTCGATCTTGAGGTCGCCGTGTGTGGGCCGCAGCGGCACGTCCTCCAGACCGGCCGCGATGGCGCCCGCCAGCCTCTCCAGCTCCGCCTGAGTGCCGGGGTCCACCCACGCGAGCCGCTGTGCCGCGCGATGTACCGTCGTGACGTGGTCGCTTCGCCCCCGCAGGGGCGCGGCGGGTCCATTCGGGCCGGCGTCACGCTGATGAAACCGCGCCAGGGCCCGGCCAATACGCCGGGCGGCGCCTGCCGGATCACGGCCGTGACAGAGGAGCTCTTCGAAGGTGACGCCGTGCACCTCTTCCTGCGCCACCGCGCCCAGCTCGGGGAAGTACTCGATCGGGCGGGCGACGGACAGATCCGCATCACGGACCGCGGCCCGGCCCCAGAGCGCCGCCAGGGCCGCGTGGCCGGCCGCCGCGCCGCCGGCCGGGTAGACCTTCACATAGAAGCACTTCCAGCGCGCCCGGCCACTGCCGGCCTCGCGGGCCTCGGCGGCGTACCGCAGCGTGGCGCCCAGCGCGGCACGGTACCGCACGGTCTCTGTGGTCCAGCTCTCGGCGCGCCAGGATCCCGGGCCGAAGCCGCGGAGGAGCGCGGCCTCGAGCTGGCGCGGCGGCGCCGTGGTCAAGGGGCCCAGCGTGGGCAGGCGAGGATCGTGGGGGAAGAAGTGGACGAGCATGCCGAGGTCCGTCAGCAGGGAACCTGTGGCGCTGTCGCGGGCGTCCGTGACTTGGGCGTTCCCCGCCCGGAGCTTCCGCCACCGGTGCTGCAGGCGCTCGTCAGGGTACATCTCCGCCGCCACCCAGCGTTGCTGGGCCAGCCCCGTCCACGCGTTGCGCAGGCTCAGCGCGTACTGGAGCACGCAGCGCTCGCCGCGGCGGTAGCGGACCCGCTCCACGCGACAGGCCTCGACCTGGAGCCTGCGCTGCCCGACGTCGGCGAGCCGCTCGCTGAAGACCTTCCGCATGTGTCCGGGGTCGAGGGCCATGGGGAGCTGGTGGAGCACCGGGTCCGCGGGAAATGCGGCGGAGGATGGACTCATCGCTGCCTCGCCTTCACGTCGCGGCGACCGGTCGCCAGCTCGTACGTCCGCCGGTAGAGCAGGCTCGTCGACAGGAGGGTGCGGTGACGCCCCTGCGCGGCGATCTTCCCGTCATCGAGCACGAGCACCAGGTCGGTGTCCGTCACCTCTTCAAGGTCATGGGTGATCAGCAGGCATGTCCGGCCGGCCGTGACGCGCTCGAGCGCCTCGCGAGCCTGCCTTTCGCTCTCCACGTCCAGTCCACGCATGGGCTCGTCGAGGATGAGGATGGGCGCGTCGCGGATCATCGCCCGGGCCATCGCGATTCGCTGCCGCTGGCCGCCGGACAATGCCGCGCCGCGCTCGCCCACGATGGTGTCGTAGCCGTTCTCGAGCCCCATGATGAAGCCCTCGGCGTTGGCGGCCTGGGCCGCGGCCACGATCTCGGCAGGCGTCGCGTCAGGCTTCCCGTAGGCGATGTTCTCCCGGATCGAGGCGCCCCACAGCATGGACTCCTGGAGGACGATACCGACCTGCCGGCGGATCGACTCACGCCGGTACTGCGCGATGTCGACGCCGTCCAGCAGGATCCGCCCCGCCCGCGGGTCATAGAGGCGCAAGATCAAGCTCACCAGCGTGGACTTGCCGGCCCCGGAGGCGCCGACGATGACCGCGCGCTGGCCGGGCGGGATCCGGAACGACACGTCCTTGAGGACCGGCCGCCCGGCGCCGTAGTCGAAGCTGACGCCGTCGAAGACGATCTCGCCGCGGAGCCGTCCGGCCTCGATGGCGTCGGGCCGCTCCCGGACCTCGGGCTCCTCGTCGAGGAACTCGGCGAGCCGTTGGGCGCTCACCGAGGCCTTGGCGAACTTGCCCGACAGCCGCGCCATGCCCCGGAGCGGCTTGTACATGCTGCCGAGGTAGGCGGCGAACACGAGGACGCCGCCCGGCGACATCCGGCCCTCCAGGACCTGCAGCGCCCCGAAGAGCACGACCGCGGAGATCGCCAGCGCGCTCCCGATCTCCACGCTGCGCGCCGCGGCCGCCTCCATGCGAGCGACGCGGATCCCGTCCTCGAGGTTGGCTGCGCTCTCGGCCTCGAAGCGCTGCGCCTCGTAACGCTCCCGGGCGAAAGCCTGCACGAGGGCCATTGACGCCAGCATCTCCGCGAGCCGCGCGGCGATGCGTCCCTCCTGCTTCCGCTGCCGCTTCGCCGAGCCGCGGATGCCCCGCTGCAGGTGAACCAGGGTCCACGCCAGCAGCGGCAGTGACGCCAGCACCATGGCGGCCAGCCGCCAGTTCAGGGCGAGCATCACGGTCCACATCCCGGCGACGGTGAGCACGTGGCCCGCGAAGGTCACCGCCGCGTCCGAGAAGACTTCACGCAGCGTGTTGGTGTCCGCGGTGATCTTGCTCAGGAGCTCGCCGGACCGGCTGCGGTGATAGAAGGACAGCGACAGCCGCTGCAGGTGCGCGAAGGCCTCGTGGCGCAGCGCGTACACCAGGCCATACCCGACGCGGGACGTCAGGTAGACCTGGCCGTACGCGAAGGCGCCGCGGAGCGCCGCGACCAGGAGGATGCTCGACGCGAGGGCAGCCACCGCGGTGGTCTTGCTGCCGCCGATCAGGCCGCCCAGGAGCCAGAGCGAGCTCGGGAGCGGCGCGTCCAGCAGCACGTGGTCGAAGATCAGCTTGAGCGGCCACGGCCCCAGCAGAGCGGTAGCGGTGACGCCCAGCATGCAGAGCGTGGCCAGCGCCAGGCGCCACCGGGCGCTCCAGAGATGGGCGCGGACCGCGACGCCGAAGCGCCCGCTGCGCATCGCCCGACCGCCGTCTCTCGCGCCGCCGCTCACGCGCTCGCCCGCCCCGTGTCCCACGGCGTCACCCGGAGCATCTCGAGCGCGCCCGAGTGGCGCTCCCGAGCGCCTCCTCGCACAGCTCGAGCAGCTGGCCGGTCAGGTGCGTGCGGTCCGCGAGGACGGTGCTCAGGTGGATGTGGCGCGCCAGGGTCAGCGTGGCGTACGCGCGCACCGCCGGCCGCACCGCCTCGCCGGCCAGCTCGGCGAACCTGTCCTCGAGGGCTCGCTCGACCGGGGCAAGCGCCTCCGGATCGCCGAGAGCCCGGAGCGCGTGCTCGCGCACGTGGCCGGTGAAGTTCCCGATGTCGAGCGCGGGGTCGCCCTGGCAGTAGCAGTCGAAGTCGGTGAGGTACAGATGAGCGCCGTGGACGAGCACCTGGTCTGCGTAGTAGTCCCGGTGGATCCCGCGCGCCACCGGCTCCGGCACCGACGCCGCCAGGCGCTCGCACCAGCACAGCACACGCGCGATCCGCCCCGCCCACCGCGGCGCGATCGCGGTGACCGCGGCCAGCCGCTCGCGAAGGATGCGCACCTCGTCGGCCATGCTGTGACGGCGCAGCGGACGGACTCCCGCGCGGTGGAGCTTGTGGGCGGCCTCGGCGATCCGGCCCGCGAGCTCGGGGCCGCCCCGGGCCGCCAGCAGCTCGGTCGCAGCGCGCCCCGGCGCCGCCCGCTGGAGCCACATGCCGACCTCCGGAAGCACGCCGAGCGGCTCCGGCACCGAGATGCCGTCGGCGCTGTCGTCCGAGAAGCCCGACGCCCACAGCGATGCCTGGAGCTTGAAGGCGGACACGCCCGACCGGCGGCGGCGGATCTTCCCGATGAGGCGGACCGCCTCGCGTGACCCGTCCGAGCGCTGCACCTCGGCCCTGTACTCGATCACGCAGCGGCGACCGGGCTTGTAGCGGAGCACGCCCGCCGCGAGGACACGGACGCGCCCCCTGGGGCCCGTCAGCCGCGGCAGCCCCGCGAAGCGCGCGCCGACGAGGTCGGGGTCCAGCGCCAGGGCCAGCGTCGGCATGGCCTCGTCGCCCGCGACGTCGAGCGGATCGATGCACGGCACGCTCATGGTGCCGTGCCGTCGAGGAGGGCGCGGGCGACCTTCGCCACCCGTGCCGCGTTGTGGTCCCAGGTGTACCGGCCATGGATCGCGGCGGCCGCGGCCGCCCCGAGCCGCTCGCTCAGAGCAGAGTCGGTCAGCACCCGGTCGCACGCCAGGGCGAGCGCCTCCGTGTCGCCCGGAGCGTAGAGGAGCCCCGTCTCGCCGTCTCGCACCACCTCGGCGATCTGGCCGACCGCCGCCCCCACCACCGGCACGCCGCAGGCCATGTACTCGAAGAGCTTGAGGGGCGAGAAGTAGAACGCCTGCTCGGGCTCCCGGTAGGGCGCCAGGGCCACGTCGAAGTGGCGGATGAGCGCCGCCACCTCCCCGTGCGCGAGCCACCCGGTGAAGACCACTGCCCGCTCGAGGCCGCGCGCGGCGAAGTCGCGCGCGAGCGGCGCCCGCAGGGGCCCGTCGCCGACGACGACCACGCGGAGGTCCGGATGGCGCGGCGCGAGCTGCTCGAGCAGCGGGGGCAGGGCGTCGACACCGTGCCAGGGCCGGAGCCCGCTGACGACCCCGAGCACCGGCCCATCGCCCAGGCCCCAGCGCTTCCTGACGTCGGGATCGCGCAGCCCGGGCTGGAAGAGCGCCGGGTCCACGCCGTTCGGCATCACGTGGACGCGCGCCGGCGCGGCGCCCAGCGACACCGCATGCTCCCGCAAGGGACCCGACACCGCCAGGACGGCGTCGGCCTCGGAGAGCAGCCAGCGCTCGGCGTGCTCGGCCAGCTCACCGAGCCCCGGGGCACGATACGCCGACTGCTCGGCGGCGAGCGGGGCATTGAGCTCGACGATGAGGGGCGTGCCGAGATCGCGGGCCAGCTGCACGCCCGCCGTCCCGTAGAGCGAGGCGCGCTCGTAGACGATGTCGGGCGGCGCGTCGGCGAAGCGGCGCGCGAGCTCTGCTCTCAGCTCCTCGTTGAGCAGGATGCGCCGGACGGCGTTGGGCACGGAGTTGCGGGCCCCCACCACGGCGTTGAATCGCTTGAGCGCCTGGTGCACGGAGACGACGGCCGGACTCGGCCCCAGCCCGAGCGTCCGGGCGGCGAGCGGCGCCGCGTCCCCCCAGGGGCCCGCGTCGATCTGCGGGGCCGCCACGACGACGGCGTGTCCGGCGCGGCTCAGCGCGGCTGCCAGCCCGCGCACGTGGACGGACGCGCCCTTGTCGCCGAGCACCGGAATGCCGGGATCAGCGCAGAGGTAGAGGATCTTCACGGGGCGACCCGGCACGGGCGCTGAGCGGGCCGCGGCCGCGTCGATGCGGAGCGCGCGAACCGGTCGGCCAGGATCAGGCCGTTCTTGCGGATGTCGAAGACCTCTTCTGCCCGCGCCCGCCCGCAGGCGGCGAGCTGCCCCCGAAGCCCGGAGGCCGTCAGGACCTCGGCGATGGCGTCGGCGAGCCGAGCGGCATCGCCCGGCGGGACCAGGAGCCCGGTGCGGCGGTCGCAGATGATCTCGTCGATGCCCGGCAACGCCGTGGAGATGGCCGGGAGCCCGAGAGCCAGCGCCTCCAGGAGGACAGTCGGCAGCCCGTCGCGGTCGCCGCTGCCGCTCACGACGCACGGGAGCGCGAACACCGCCGCGCGCCTCATCACCCCGAGGAGCTCCTCCTGGGGCTGCGCGCCGGCCAGCGTGACGACATCCTCCAGCCGGAGCCGGCGGATCCGCTCGGCCAGCGCCCCCCGTTCGGGGCCGTCCCCGACGATCAAACAGCGCGCCGGGACTCCCCTGTCCCGCAGGAGCGCGAAGGCCTGGACGAGATGCGTGAATCCCTTCTTCTCCACGAGCCGTCCGGCGCCCAGCACCAGATCCGGCTCGCGCGGCACTGCAGGATCCGGGGCGAGGCGTTGGAGGTCGAGACCGTTGTAGAGCCGGACGATCCGCCGGGCGAGGGCCGGGCCGAAGCGAGTGGCGAGGTACCGGCGGTTGTAGTCGGAGACGGTGACCACGAACCGGGCGCCGCGGACCTTCTCCACCAGCGCCGCGGGATCGACGTCCTGGTGGTAGATGTCCTTGGCGTGGGCGGTGAAGGAATACGGGAGCCCCGCGAGTCGGCTCGCCAGCATGGCCACCCTCGTCGCCCCGGTGCCGAAGTGGGCGTGCAGGTGCGTCACCCCGCGCCCAGCCGCCAGCCGCGCGAGTGCCTCGGCCTTGAACGCGAACGCCGCGTCGGCGTCCGCCTGCCGACCGTGCGGCTCCTGCGGGTCGTTCTGCCGCACGGCGCAGTCCGGGATCGCCGGCGGGTCCGGCAGATAGGTGACCGGCGCCCGCAGGGCGGCCAGCAGCTCGTGGCGCGGCTCGGGCCGCGGCAACTTGAGGGAAAAGATCTCCAGCGGGATGCCCAGGGACTCCATCGCCAGCAGCTCGTTGACGATGAAGGTTTCCGAGAGACGGGGGAAGCGCTTGAGGACGTAGCCGATCTTCATGGCTCACTCGTACCGCAGCGCCTCGATCGGATCGAGGCGGGCGGCCCTGCGCGCCGGATAGAACCCGAAGAACACCCCGACGACGGCGGCGAAGCCGACCGCGACGGCGATCGCCTCCGGGGGAAGGATGATCGTCCACCCCGCGAGGTGCCCGATCCCGATGGACACCGCGGTGCCCAGGGCGGCGCCAAGGCCGCCGCCCACGAGCGACAGCGTCACCGCTTCCAGCAGGAACTGCCTGAGGATGTCCCGCGCCCGCGCACCGACGGCCATGCGCAGGCCGATCTCGCGGGTCCGCTCGACCACCGACACCAGCATGATGTTCATGATCCCGATGCCGCCCACCAGGAGGGACACCGAGGCGATGGCGGCCAGCAGCAGGGTCAGGACACGGGACGACTCCTCCTGCGCCTCCAGCACGTCGGCGAGGTTGCGGAGCGAGAAGTCGTCCTCCTCGTTGGGCTTGAGCCGGTGGCGCTGGCGCAGGAGCTGGCGCATCTGCTCCTCCGCGTCCGTCATGCCTTCGGCGGCGGCGAGCTTCACCGCGATGGCGTGGACCGCGCCCGGGTTGCTCCGGCTCGTGCCCAGCACCCGGGCCCTGGCGGTGGTGATCGGCACGAGGAGGACATCGTCCTGGTCCTGGCCGGAGCTCGACTGCCCCTTGGGCTCGAGCACGCCGACCACGGTGAACGGCACCTTGTTGACGCGGACGATCTGGCCCACGGGATCGGCCCCGGCGAAGAGGTCTCCCGCCACGCTCTGGCCCACCAGCACCACTCTCGCTGCCCCGGCGGCCTCCTCCGCGGAGAAGAGCCTGCCCGTCGTGACGTCCCAATCGCGCGCCTCGAAGTACTCGGGCGTCACGCCGTGGACGGTGGTCGCCCAGTTGAGATTGCCGTACTCCGCCTGCAAGGAGCCGCGCACCATCGGCGCGGCGACGACCACGTCGGACACCTCCGCCTGGATCGCCCGGGCGTCGTCCTCGGAGATGGTGAGCCGCGTACCGCGCCCCAGGCGGGCACCCCGCTGGGTTACCGCGCCCGGGCGGACCATGATGAGGTTGGAGCCCAGGCTCTGGATCTGCTCCGCCACGCGGGCCTGCGCCCCGGTCCCCACCGAGACCATCGCGATGACCGCGCCGACGCCGATGATGACGCCCAGCATGGTGAGGAGCGTCCGCAGCAGGTTGGCACGGAGCGCGCGGATCGCGCTCTGGACGACGAGCCAGGCGGTCATGCTGCCCCCGACTCCGCCGGCAGGGCTCCGAGCAGGATCTTGGCGCCGGCGGGCTCCTCCACCACCTCGTCGCGGACGAGCCGCCCGTCGCGGAAGCCGAGGATGCGGCCGGCGTACCGCGCGATGTCCTCCTCATGGGTCACGATGAGCACGGTGATGCCGCTCCGGTTCAGCTCCTGGAGCTGCGCCATGACCTCGATGCTGGTGCGGGTGTCGAGGTTGCCGGTGGGCTCGTCGGCCAGGATCAGCGCCGGGTCGTTGACGAGGGCCCGCGCCATGGCGACGCGCTGCTGCTGGCCACCGGAGAGCTGCGCCGGTCGGTGATGCTCGCGGTCGGCGAGGCCGACGATCTGGAGCTTGGCGCGTGCCCGGTTCTGCCGCTCGCGGGGAGAGGAGCCGGCGTAGAGCAACGGCAACGCCACGTTCTCGAGGGCGCTGTGCCGGGCGAGGAGGTTGAAGCTCTGGAAGACGAAGCCGATCCTGCGGTTGCGGATCTCGGCCCGCTCGTCGCCCGAGAGCTCGCCGACGTCGCGCCCCTCGAGCCGATACCGCCCGGTCGTGGGCCGATCCAGGCAGCCCACCAGGTTCATGAAGGTGGACTTCCCGGAGCCGGACGGCCCCATGACCGCAACGAGCTCGCCGGCCTCGATCCGCACCGACACCCCGCGGAGGGCGTGCACCACATGAGCGCCCACGTGGTAGTCCCTGATCAGGGCCTCCACCTCGATGACGGGAGGCGTCCCGTCGTCCGCCATCCCCGCCCCGCGGATCACAGCTTCACCGCTGCCGAGCGGGCACTGCCGCGCGCGGGGCGGCGGTCGGCGAGGCCGACCACGATCTCCTGCCCTTCTCTCAGATCGCCGGACAGGACCTCGGTGGCGTTGCCGTCGCTCACGCCGAGGCGCAGGGTCACGGGCCTGGCGCTGCCGTCTGGAGCGAGCACGTGGACGCGGCCCGCCGCGGCGCCCTTGCCGCCGCGGGCCGCGTCCCCGTCGGCGCCGGCAAGCCGCACCCGGAGCGCCGCGTTGGGCACCTTCAGCGCATCGGCCTTCTCGGCGGTGACGATCTTCACGCTGGCGGTCATGCCGGGGAGGAGCTGCAGCTCGCGGTTGTCCGCCGAGACGATGACGGTGTAACTGACCACACCCTGATTCAGCTGCGGCGCCCGGCGCACTTGCACGACCTGGCCCCGGTACGTCTTTCCGGGAAAGGCGTCCACGGTGAACGTGGCGCGCTGACCGAGCTGGATGCGGCCGATGTCGGCCTCCACGATGTTGGTCTCGACCTGCATGCGAGCGAGGTCCTGGGCGATCGTGAACAACGTCGGCGCCTGCAGACTGGCGGCCACCGTCTGCCCCACGTCCACGCTCCGCGAGACCACGATGCCGTCGACGGGAGCGCGGATCACCGTGTTGCCCAGATCGACCTGCGCCTGGGCGCGGGCAGCCCGCCGCTGCTCCACCGTCCCCATCGCCGACTGGAGCTGGGCCTGGGCCGCCTCGAGCTGCGCCTCGGCGGCGCTGATGGCGGCGCGCAGCACGCCTTCCTGCGCCCGGGCCGCCTCGGCCTGCGCCAGCGCGGAGTCGTGCAGGGCCTCGGCCGTGTCGCGGTCGGCCCGAGCGATCAGGTTCCGGCGCAACAGCTCCCGCTTGCGGTCGAGGTCGCGCCGCGCGTCCGCCACCGCGACCTGGGCCTTCGCGGTCTGCGCCCGCGCCACCGCCAGCGTCCCGCGCGCATTCTCCACGTCCGCCCTCGCCCGCTGCACCAGCGCGCGCTGATTCAGCACCGCCGCCTCGGCGTTCTGGAGGTCGCCGCGGGCCTGGTTGACCTTGCTCTCGAAGATCTCCGGCGCGATGAGGGCGATCGCCTGGTTCCTCTTGACCGGTGAGTTGTAATCGACGTGGATCTCCTTGAGCTGGCCGGACAGCTGCGAGCCGACCTGGACCGTGACCACCGGATTGAGCGTGCCGCTCGCCGACACTGCGACGGTGAGGCCTCCCCGCTCGACCCGGGCGAGGCGGTACTTCGGCGTGCTGCCCGTCCCCTGTCCGTAGAAGTACCCGCCTGTGATCAGGGCCGCGAGCCCCGCGATACCGATCGCCGTCATCCCCCGCTTCATCGCACTTCTCCCTCCTGCGCTTCGGCTCTTCGGCCGAGCCCGATCGCCTGCGTGGGGCCTCACTCCTGGACTCCTGCGCCCGCCGGGGCCGCTGCCAGATCGAGCAGATGCTCGGCCACCCGACTCGCCCCGTCGAAATCCAGCACCTCCCGGCCCCGCGCCAGGAGCGCTCGGCGCGGCGAGGCCAGCGCGCCCGCGATCTCCCGGCGGAGCAGCTCCGGCGTCAGGCGCTGGGGCTCGACCACCCGGAGCAGCCCGAGGCGCTCGAAAGCCCGGGCACGGATGAGTTGCTCGAGGCGCGGCACGGTGCGCGGCACGCACACGGTCGGGAGCCCGGTGCTCACGGCCTCGGCGATCGTGTTGTAGCCGCACATGCTCACCAGCGCGTCCACGGCGCCGAACCAGCGGCCGAGGCCCGGGAGAGACGTGTAGCAGGCGATACCCGCCTCCACGGCGGTGCGGCGGAGCGCCTCGTGATCGTCCCGGGCGGCCATCGGCCCGGTCACGGCCACCGCGTCCCAGGGCGCGCCCGCCGCCGCCTCGATGAAACCGCGCAGGAGCGCGAAGCCGTCCTCGCCGCTGCCGGCGGTGGCCAGCACCAGCGGGCGGGTCCTCCGGCGCGTCAGGAAGACGGGCGGCGGCTCCTCGCGCCAGTCCTGGGAGTCGAAACGACTGACCACGTACCCGCAGAAGCGAACTCGATCGGCGACGACGGAGGGCCAGTCGTACTCGCGGACCGGGTCGAACACGCGGCGCTGGCCATAGACGAAGACCCGGTGGTAGTGGCGGGCGATCCCCGCGTGTACGGCAGGCGTCCACTCGCGGCGCACGGTCTCGCGGTCGTCCAGGATGTCGCGGACGCCCAGCACAGCCCGGCACCCGAGCTCGCGGATCGTGTCGAGAGCCGGCACCAGCTCGCCGCTGGCGCCGAGCGGGTGCTTGTCGACCACCATGACGTCCGGTCGATACGAGTGCACGAGAGCCTCGAGCACCGCGGCCCGCAACGCCAGCATGTCCTGCCCGGGAATCGACAGGTGGCGCGATCCGTAGCACTCGTTGGCCACCTTGCGGAGGCCGGGGAGCTTGATCACCTCGACGTGGGGCGGCACCCCCACACGGTTGACCTCGTCGGTGCCCACGGCGAGCAGGACAGAGGCGTCGGGAGCCGTGTCGGCGAGGCGCGCCGCCAGCGCGAGGTTGCGCCGCATGTGACCGAGTCCGACGGCGTCGTGCGAGTAGAACAGGAAGCGCATGGCACCCTCTCTCCGCTCTCCCGTGGATCCCGCCTCTGACCTTCGCCAAGTGACCGGAGCCGGCCATCCGGCTCCTCGATGGCGAAGCCTCTCGGGCAAGAGCCGTGCCCAGCGCCGGGTGGCGGAGCCCAGGGCGGCCCTCCTCCCGCTGAAACAGGCACTTGTGACGATCGTGTGCCGGCGCTGGAACTCGACCGACGCCCAGCCGCAGGCGCAGTCACCGAGGCAGTGGGGTTTTGACCAGGGGGATTTCACCGAAGCGGGCATTTGCCCGGTGCGGGCGAATCCGTTCACGGCTGACGGGGGGCGCGAGCAGCGCCGCCCACGACATCGGGAAGGGTAGCTGGCGGAGGGTGAACGGCCCCGAGACGGCCGGTGAACTTCTCGTCAGGAGCGGGAGATCAGGGGCGGGACGGGATCAGGGGAACGGCCGCCGCGGCAGACGGTGACGCGACACGCACTCGGCGCGACCACCCACGGGGACACGGCAACGGGTGGCAGTCGCGCGTCAGCGAGGTGCGGACGGGCGTCCGGTCAGCCCCAGCCCGGGTTCTCCCCTGAGAGAACGTCACCGACCCGTCTGCCCTCTCGAACGATTCCCACTCGAAAGGACTCGCTTCTCCGGTGCGCTCATGGAGCCGGTGCACAAGGCCTGGGCCCCCGCTCATCCCGTCGGGCTCGATCTTTGTCATCCGTGGGTCTGGTGAGAGGGAGAGCCTTGTCACGGCCGGTGGGGGAAAAGTAGATGTAGTCGGTAGGGGAAGTAGCGTCAGCGCTTCATCGCGCATCTTCTTCAAGGAGTGCCCTGGAGACGGGACGTGTCCTGCCGCTGGTGATCATCGAGCGGCGGTGTACGAC